>NZ_JAFQQZ010000027.1 GCF_017410345.1 Methanobrevibacter sp. | reverse complement strand
TTATTTATTTTTATTTTTTTAATGTTTTTTAAATTTTTATTTTTTTAAAAATATTAACTTATTTCTATTTTTTCATAAAGTTTTTTCAATAATTATTTAGATAATAAAATACAAAGATTTAATTTAGTTTAGTATTGAATAACTTAAGTTTTAAAGACTTGATAATTTATCTTGATGATTTTTAGAGGAATTTTATGAATAAATATATTAAGAAATGGACTGAATCCAGTCTGATATTAAAGATACTTATTGGTTTGATTATAGGTACTGTATTGGGACTTGCAGTGCCTCAATATGAGATGATAGGCCTTTTGGGTCAATTGTTTGTAAGCGCCTTGAAGGCCATTGCACCTCTTCTTGTTTTTGTATTGGTTGCTTCAGCTTTAGCTAAGGCAGGAGAGGGGATACGAAGCAGATTCAAGACTGTAATAGTGCTGTATATATTCTCAACATTCCTGTCTGCTATGGTTGCGGTAACTGGAAGCTTTCTGTTTCCTGTAACAATGCATCTTACAGAGGCAGGTAAGGTTACAGCTCCTGGAGGATTAGGTGAGGTAATAAGCAATATGCTTTTGAATATCTTTACCAACCCATTGTTGTCACTCTCTCAAGGGGATTATTTGGGAATCTTGTTCTGGGCAATTGTCTTTGGTATTTGCTTGAAGAAAGTTGCAAGGTCAAATACAAAAAATGTATTTGAGGATTGTGCGAATGCCACTAGTCTGATTGTTAAGGGAATCATCCAATTTGCCCCTATTGGTATCATGTCCCTTGTATTCACTGCTGTGGCGGAAAGCGGTTTAAGCATATTCATCCAATATGGCCAATTGATTCTCCTGCTTGTAGGATGCATTGCAACTGTTGCATTCATTACAGACCCATTGATTGCAGCGGTTGCCTTAAGAAGAAATCCTTATCCGCTTGTTTTCACTTGCTTAAAGGAAAGTGGCATCACTGCATTCTTCACAAGGAGTTCAGCAGCGAACATTCCAGTTAATATGGGCCTTTGTGAAAGATTGGGCCTTGATAAGGACTTCTATTCAATAAGCATTCCGCTTGGGGCTACAATCAACATGGAAGGTGCGGCAATCACCATTACAATAATGACTTTGGCGGTTTGCCATACATTGGGAATTTCTGTGGACTTGCCTACAACTATAGTCTTATGTGTCATTTCCACATTGGCGGCAGCCGGATCCTCTGGTGTGGCTGGAGGTTCCCTATTGCTTATTCCAATGGCATGTTCATTGTTTGGAATACCTGCAGACATTTCAATGCAGGCAATTGCAGTGGGATTCATCATTGGTGTGGTCCAAGACTCCTGTGAAACTGCCCTTAACTCCAGTGGAGATGCACTCTTCTCTGCAACAGCTGAGTATCATGACAGGGCAAAGCAGGGAGAACCGGTTAATTTCCTAGGGGAATTTGCTAAAAATAAGGAAGAAGAGGCTATAATCTAATCTCTTCCTTTTATCTATTTTTTATTTTTTCTATTTTCATTCATTCTCATTTCTTTCCAATTCTTTTTTTTAATTTTTTAGTTTAAATTATAAAATTATAAAACTAATAAGAATTATAATATAATTATAAAACATTTATCAGATTTCAACAAATTAAAAGGAAACTAAACATGAATTATGAATTTATATTAGGGAACATAAGGCCAAATCAAGAGGAGATTGATGCAGTTATTGAGACAACTCGAAATGTGATTGAGTTTATCAACAGGACCTGCGAAGAAGAAGGAATTGATGCTGAAGCCAATGCTGTCGGTTCCGTTGCTAAAGGAACTTGGTTAAGCGGCAAGTCTGATATAGATGTTTTCATTAGTTTTCCTTATGAGTCTGAAATGGATTATCTTAAAGAGAAAGGTTTGGATTTGGCATATAAGACCAATGATGAATTTAAAGGCAAGGCAAATGAACATTACGCTTCCCATCCTTACCTGACCTGTGATATAGATGGATTTGAGATAGATATAGTTCCATGCTATGACCTAAGTGGCGGAAAGCCAATTAAGTCTGCAGTTGACAGAACTATCCTCCATACAGAATACATTCAGGACAATCTGAAGGAAGAGCAAATAGATGAGGTTTTGTTGCTTAAGAGGTTCATGGATGCAGTTGGAACATATGGATCTGAATTCAAGACAGGAGGATTTGCAGGCTATTTATGTGAATTGCTTATCCTAAAATATGGAACCTTTGAAGATACTTTAAGGGCTGCTCAGAACTGGAAAAGGCATACATTAATAGATTTGGAGGATTTCGGTACAGTGGGCAACGCTATTTTCAAACAGGATCCTCTTGTATTCATTGACCCTACTGATGAAAACAGAAATGTGGGAGCGGCTTTAAGACTTGAAAGGTATGTTGATTTCATTGTGGCTTCCAGAAACTTCCTGGATGTTCTTGACAATGATGATTTGGATGATTATGAAAGGCAGGAAAAGATTTTGGAATTCTTCAATCCTCTTCTAAAGGAGCATTTAGATAAATCCAAAGAGGAAATAGCTAAGGACATTTTGGAATCATTCAAAGATAGGGAAACCCAAACTTTAGTCATCAAGTTCCCTATTCCTATTATGTCTGCAGATGCTCTTCATCCACAGCTCCTTAAGACTGTAAGTTCCATTTGTGAAAAGATAGATATGGAGGAATTTTCCGTATTCAAATATGATTACTGGACCGATGAGGAGAAGTTCGTCATTTTCACCATAGAATTAAATGTCTTCAAGCAAGGTAAATACTACATACACAAAGGCCCTAAGGTCTGGACTAAGAAGGCTTGTGACAACTTCAAGGCAAAATGGGGAGATGCCCTATATCCTTTAGATGAGTTTATGGTCCTTACAAGGGAAAGGCAGTTCAAAACAGCAAAGGACTTCATCATCCACACTCTTCAAGAGGAAAACATTCATATAATCAAGGTTGGAAAGAACATAAAAGAAGCCATTTGCAGTGACGATTGCATTCTTCTTGAGATAGATGAATTCCTGAATGATTTAGATGATCAATTCAATTATAACATTTCCAATAAAACCAGTGAAGAATTGGCACGTGATTACTTGAACTCATTGGATGACTTCTTAAATCCTGGCCAATACATTAAGAGATGAATTTAGGAGAATATCCGATGAAAGCAAATCAATCTGAAACCATTAGAAGCTTTTTAGCCATTGAACTTGACCAGGAATTGGTTCCTAAGATATTGGATGTTCAAAAGGAGTTCAAGAAGACCAATTCCAATATCAAATATGTTCCTTCACAAAACATGCATTTTACCTTGAAGTTCTTTGGAAACATCGATTTGGATATGGTTGAAGACATTAGCGCTGCTGTTCTAAATGTCATAAGGAATTATTCCTCTTTTGATTTGAACATTAAGAAATGTGGCTGTTTTCCAAATAAGAATGTAATAAAAGTTCTTTGGTTAGGATTGGATGAAGGCTCTCCAATAAAGGACCTGCAAAAGGATCTTGATAAGGAATTTAAGAAATTGGGATTCAAGAAGGAAAAAAATTTCATTTCCCATTTGACAATCGGAAGAGTCAAAAGCCCTAAAGGAAAAAAGGAAATCAGAAACGCAATCGAAAGATTGGAAGATGTTGAAATCGGGCAAATGACCGTTTCTAAGATATGCTTGAAAAAAAGTACTTTAACTCCTCAAGGACCAATCTATGAGGATATTAAAGTATTTGAATTAAATTAATTTTATAGTTTTTAATTACTATTTTTTACTATTTTTTACTATTTATTACATTTATTACATTTTTCTACTATTTTTATAAGAAATTAATAAGATTCATAGTGAATCCTATTTTCATCAAATCTATCTGTACCTGTATAATCCTCTGTAGGATATCCTAGGACAATTACAGAGTATGGGTAGACATTTTCAGGAATGTTGAAATGTTCCTTCAGGTAATTTACTCTTTCCTCATCAGGGTATGTGCCAAGCCATACCGCACCGAGACCTTCCTCTACAGCCTGAAGCAGTATGTTCTGAGTACAGGCTCCCATATCCTGCTGTACCCATTTGTAATTCTCAAATCTGCTCAAGTAATCTTCATTGAATAGGGTTATTATGCAACAGGTTGATGTTCTGGCAGGCTTTGAATACATGCTCATATCTTCTATCTTTTTGATTCCATCCTTATCCTTGACTACCAAAAACTCCCATGGCTGTGAATTGATGGCAGAAGGTGCCTGCATTCCTGCTTTCAAGAGTCTTTCTATCTTCTCATCCTCAATTTCCTTGTCTAAAAATTTTCTAATGCTTTTTCTTTTAAAGATTGCGTTCATCCTAACACCTCTTTCAATCAGTTTCAATCAGGAATTTCAAATAGTTATATAATACGAATATTACCAAGACCAATGCTATGATGGCTTGAATGTAGAATAGATAGTTTAAAATGCTTAATCCAAAGAACTTATACGCTTCACCAGTAGCTATTGCGCTTATTACAAATGGAAATGTGAATGCTGAAAAGCTTGGCATGAATCTCAATTTCTCTAATATGATCAGTTTGATTGCCTGATAAATTGCAAAAATATAAAAAATGCATGCTCCTATGTAGATAACAGTTAAGAAGTTTCCATCAATATTCAATGCATTCACGTATCCGACAATAAGGATTGAGATTAGTGCAGTGTAAATGCAAATGAACGGTTTATTTTTATCATCTATTGCAGTAAACTTAAGGTATCTGTATGAGACCAAAATGAGTGTTGGTATCATCAATATGAAACCGATTCCAAAGAATATGAATCCATATTGTGACAGGTCAAATGCTGGAGCTGTAATTGCAGCCATTGTTATTCCAATGTAAACAATCCACCAGGTGGCAAATACATTTTCAATATTGAATTCCTTGATTACATAGTTTTTTGTAAAGAGAACCACTATTGATAAATGTATGATTATTCCTAGAATCCATATTCCAAAGGCAATAGTCTGGGATAATGGTAGGAACAATGGCTTTAGATATGTGCTGAAAAGCATCAATGCCATTGAGAATGTGCCGAATGTGCTTAAGGCAATCAGCTGATTCAATTCATTGTTGAATGCTTCAAAGTGTAAAACAAGCTTTAACAGAACCATGAATATAAGGATGGATCCGACTATAAAAAATATGCTGCTGAAATCAGTGAATATCTTGCCTAATGATAATATGGCCAAGATAAGTCCAGTGATTGCCAAAGGTAGATTCCTTATGATATTCATAATAATAGTATAAAAAAAGAGTATAATAAAATTTTGTATAATAAAAGAATGTATAATTTAATTGTAAGTTAATCGAATGAGTTGAATCTATTCATATAGATTCAATTCATCAGCTCTAAGCACTTTGATCTCTTCATCTTCAATATATTCTCTGGATTCCTTGGAGAATGATTTGAAATGAGATGAAGCCATATGTTCGCTTAATGCCTCTACGCTTTCCCATTGTTCAATGATATGGAATGTACCATCATTGGATTTCAGGAATTTATAATCGATATTTCCTTCTTCCTTAAGTGTCTCTTCAACCAATGCCTCTGCAAGGGGAATCAATTCTTCCTCTTTACCTTCCTTTGGTAAAAGTTCAACCATGACAACAATAAAGCTCATAAAATCCCTCCTATATTTTGTTATTAAAGATTTTTTAAAAAAAGTATTTAAATATTTTCTTAATTTGATTAATGATTTTAATTAATTTAAAAAAGGGTTATTATATTAATTTGATTTATTTTTAAAAAAGATTATCTTTATTAATTTAATTTTAAAAAAAGAAAAAAGAATTATTCTATTGAGAAATAGAATAATTAAGATTGGAATAAATATTTAATCTATTCGTCTAATTTTGGAATTCCAGTAATTCTTAAACCACCGTAATGGGATTTGTATTTGATGTTCAATCCGATTAATAATGGGGTGATCTTTTCAATGATTCTGGATTTTTCCAAGATTCCAGTATCAATGGTTCTTACACCAGGGATCTTGTTGATGAGTTCTGCTGCAATTTCTTTTGCTTCCTTGTCATCTCCTGCAATCAAACAGTCACAGTCGATTTCTTCTGGAATGTTGGATAAGTGAGAGTTACTGATGTTACAGAATGCACAGATAACTTTTGCACCGGTTCCTTTAAGGAGGCTTGCGGTTCTTTCTGCTGCGGAACCTTCCATCAAGTCAATGAATCTGAATGGCTTGCCGCCGATTGCAGTTTCGAGTGGTACGGTTGCATCCAATACAATCTTGTCGGTACAGAATTCCTTGATGCTTTCTACGGTTGGTTTTTGTGCTGCGAGAGGTACAGTGAGGATTAAGATGTCCCCTTCTTTTGCTGCATCTTCGTTAGCTAAACCTTTAATGTTCAAGTCGTAGTCTGCGTATTTTTCCTTAGCTTCAGCAACAACGTCTAAAGCCTTTTCTTCCTTACGAGAACCTACAATAACTTCTACACCTTCAATTGCTAATCTGAGAGCAATTCCTAAACCTTGTGGACCAGTTCCACCAATTACACTTACGATCATTTTTTATTCTCCTAAAATATGGTATTTGTAAAAAGTCTTTTGAAAATATATTGTACAATATATTGATGTTAATATTTATATTGGAAAATGTTTATAAATCTTTCTTTTTAGTTTAGAAATTTTAACTTTAACCTAGTTAATGTTTAGTTAATATTAGATTTATATGAATATTTTTTAGAATTTTTAATTTTTATTATTATTTTGTAAAATTATTAATTTAAAAAAAATTTATATTGACATTTAAATTAAGAAATTTAAGACAATCTAATAAAAAGGCCAAAATATAGTTTCTATTTTTTGTAAAGAAAATATAAATAAAATTAAACAATTTTTATAAATCTTAAAAATATTTTATAATTTTGAATATAATGAATAATGAAATTAGAATTTTAATTGAAAAATATATATTTTTAAAAGAATTTGTTGGTATGTAAAGATTTAAAAAAAAAATAAAATGAGTAAAAATAGAAAAATAAAGGAAAAATAATTTTTAAGAATAAGTTTTCTAGTATTCGTAGAATCCTTTTCCTGCATTGATACCGGTTTCACCAGCATCTATTTTCTCTTTGAGTTTGAGAGCTATTTTTCCTTGAGTGGTTTCAGGATCTTTAGATCTAGGGTCCATGATAACAATATTGTATGCAGTTACAAGACCTACAACATCCAATATTTGGAAAGGACCGTTTGGTGCCCCAGTAGCAAGTCTCCATGTCAAGTCGATTGTTTCAGGATCTGCAACCTCATTTGCCCATAATGCCTGTCCTGCGGAAAGGAATGGTACAAGCAAGGAATTGAGAACGTATCCAGGCTGTTCCTTCAATACTTTAATTGGCACCATGTTGATGTCTTCAGCATATTGGACGATTGCATCGAAGTATTTTTGATCTGTTCCAGGGTGTGGCATTACTTCAGCAGTGTTTTGAGCCCATATGTTGTTTGCAAAGTGGAATGCAAGATATTTCTCTGGCCTACCTGTGTATTCTGCAAACTGGCTTGGAAGCAATGTGGATGAATTGGTTACGACAATTGTCTTTTCAGGTAGGTATTTTGCCAATTCCTCATAGAATGGGATTTTTTGGTTAGGGTCTTCTGCAATTGCTTCAATGACAAGGTCTGCATCTTCTGCAGCTTCCTCATAGCTTGTAGTTAATGTCAAGCTGTCAAATGCCTTTTGGGCTTGCTCTTTCAAGGCATCGATTTCCTCATCACTTAAGTCCGGAGTTTTGCTGAATCCTCTGCAGTATGCAGACTTATCGGTTTTCATTGCTTCAAGAGTGTTGAGGTATATGTTCAGCAATCTTTCAAACTTAGGCTTTGCCCTTTCGATAGAACCTTCGCTTCTAAGCCAAACTGTCACATCAAAACCGCAGAAAGCGGATTGGTATGCAATTTGGCTACCGAGTACTCCTCCACCAGCTACTACAACTTTTTTGATATCCATTTTTATCACCATTTATTTAATAAACTATATCAAAAAAATTATAAAAAATAAAATATAGTTTACTTGTATACTATTTTATAATTTAAAATATTTAAGACTTTATAAATATTTTTAAAAAATAGCTGTTTTTGCTGTGAAAAAATAAGATAAATTTATTTATCCTTAGGGATAATCATTTAATTCAGCGGATCTAAATGCCAATTCAATGAAAGTCTTAAAAAACTCGTCATCCAATTTATCCAATCCCATTTTTTCTTCCCATTCATTATTCATTTCTTCAAGAATTGGAATTAAGTCTTTGCCTTTTTTTGTTAATCTTAAGATATTATTTCTTTTATCAGCCTTGGACTGCTCTCTGATTATGATTCCATTTGATTCTAATTTCTTGATAGCTTTGGTGATAGCTCCTTTTGTAATGTAAAGGCTATCTGATAGGTCTTTTTGATTTAAATTCTCTTCATTGTATATTCTAAGCATGCATAACACTTGAATCAAATTCAAATCGTACTGTGCCAAGGCATTGTTCAAATAGGTCTTATGATTCTTATGAAAAATAAATAGAAGGTCTCCCAAACGATTGTAATCATAAAATCCGTCATCAGTTTTTTCCATCATCATTTTCCTTTTTATTAATACGATTATTTATAAATAACTGAATCAATTTAATTATTTAATTAGTTTTTTTTCAAAAAGGCTTATATATTAAAAAAGCAAATATAATAATGTATGTAATATTTAATACAGTAATGTATAAAAATATACATTAATATCTAAAAAATACAATTTTCTATAAAAAACTTTTTTATGGTATTAAAATATAACTATAATAATGCAATTTAACTTAATATAATTAATATAAATATTATGGAGACTGATCTTATGACTGAAATTGGAAAAAGAATTCGTATGGAAAGGATTTTCAATAGGAAAACCGGAAGAACCGTGATTGCTCCTATGGACCATGGTGTTTCAAGCGGCCCTATTAAAGGAATAATCAATATGGATGAAACCGTTGAAAGCATCTCCCAAGGTGGAGCAAATGCAATATTGATGCACAAGGGTATCGTAGGGCTTGGACACAGAGGATACGGTAAGGACATAGGTCTTATTGTACACTTATCTGCAAGTACTTCCCTAAGCCCAGATCCAAACAATAAGGTAACTGTAACAAGTGTGGAAAAAGCTATTCAATTAGGTGCGGATGCAGTATCCGTCCATGTGAACATAGGTTCTGAAAACGAGCCTGAAATGTTGATGGAACTTGGAGAAATCTCTGAAACCTGCAGTTACTGGGGTATTCCACTTCTTGCAATGATGTACCCAAGAGGACAGAAAGTTGAAGATGAGCATGATGTCGCAATGGTAAAGCATGCTGCACGTGTAGGTTCCGAACTTGGTGTGGACATTGTTAAGACCAATTATACCGGTGACCCAGACTCCTTTAAGGAAGTTGTAGAAGGTGCATTGGTTCCTGTGGTAATTGCAGGAGGACCTAAAGTTGAAACCGATAGGGAGCTCTTGGAAATGGTAAGGGATTCCCTTGAAGTCGGAGGAGCAGGTGTTGCATTTGGAAGAAACCTTTTCCAAGCTGAAAACCCTGGAAAGATCACAAGAGCAATTGCTGAAGTTGTTCACAATGATCTGGATGTTGAAGAGGCATTGAAATTCCTCGATTAAACAGATCATGCTAAATAAATGATTTATTTCTATTAACGATATATAAAATTTTTAAGGAGATTAAAATTGTCAAACAAATTCGCTTGGATCATGTCCCCAAAAGCAGATTGGGACGATAAGAAAGAATTGATTACAACAGCACTTGAGTCAGGAATAGATTATGTTCTTGACTGCGAAGACAGTGAAAACATCAGAAAGGTTGGAAACTTCAAGATAATTTCCCCTGAAGAGGATGCTGACATCTATCTGGTTGGCCTTGACGGTGAAGGGGATGGAACCTTGGACCTTAAGGACAATTTGAATGAATCAGCAGACCTTGCAAAAGCGACTGAAGCTAAAAACAGCGGTAAAACTGTCTGTGCCTATATAGTCATCACCGATAAGTTGCATGAGCAATTGGCAGTGACTTTAGGAAGAGTTGTTGATTATATAATCCTTGTGGCTACCGATTGGACAATCATTCCCCTTGAAAACATTATTGCCGACTTGCAAAAGGAAAATGTGAATATCATAGCTGCCGTAACAAATGCAGATGATGCAAAAGTGGCTATGGAAACCTTGGAAGTGGGTACCGATGGCGTAATATTCGAGCCAAAGGACTTTGCCCAAATCAAGGATTTCGCCAATCTGATTGATGAGCTTTCTACAGAAAGTTATGAATTGAAGGATTTGACAATAACCAATGTGGAGCCTGTAGGTTCAGGTGACAGGGTTTGCATTGATACAACAACCATGATGAAACCTGGAGAAGGAATGCTGATAGGTTCCTATTCAAAGGCAATGTTCTTCATTCACAGTGAAAGCCTTGAAAGCGAATATGTGGCATCAAGGCCATTCAGGGTAAATGCAGGTCCTGTGCAAGCTTATGTCATGGTTCCGGGCAATAAGACACGTTACCTTTCAGAGCTTGAAACCGGTGATGAGGTATTGATCGTTGATAAGGAAGGAAAAACCAAAAAGTCCATCGTCGGCAGATCCAAGATAGAAAAAAGGCCACTCATTTTGATTGAGGCGGAATATGAGGATATGAAAATAAGGTCATTGGTTCAAAATGCAGAAACCATAAGATTAGTCGATGAGAATGATGAACCGATTTCCGTTTCAGTTCTAGAGCCTGGAATGAAAGTCAAAGGATTTATTGACGATAGCGCAAGACATTTTGGTATGGCTATTGATGAGCAGATCATCGAGCAATAAAAAAACGTGTTAAGAGCAATGCTCTTAACTAAATTCTTTTTTTTAATTTTACTTTTTTATTATTAAACTATTTTTATTATTAAACTATTTTTATTATTAAACTATTTTTACTATTTAAACAGTTTTTAAACTATTTTTACTATTTAAACAGTTTTTAAACTTTTTAATAATTTTCTATGGCATATAATGAACTTTTTCCTTATCAATGTCATCGAGAGTGTAGGCTTTCATATGTCCATCTTCGATTCCGAGTGCCAAAATGCCAACTATTCTAAAGTGATCATCAAGACCTAAGATATCTCTTACTAAGTCTTCTGAGCATTCCCCTTCCTTGTTTTTCCTTAAGCGAATTTGAATCCAACAGCTTCCAACATCCTGTTCTGCTGCCATTAGATGCATGAATGCAAGTGCTATGGAGGAGTCTTCAATCCAGGTGTCTGCCACAAGGCTGTTTCCAATGACTGCAATGGCTTTCTTTGCACCTTTAAGGAAAGCTGCTCCATGCTCTTTGGATTCAGCTATTTTATTTAAGGTTTCCTTGTTTTCAATGACAAGGAAATTGCATGGTTTCAGGTTTCTGCTGGTTGGAGCAAGGAGTCCTGCCTGCAATATCCTATTCATCTTTTCATTTGGAATCTCATCATCAGTATATTTTCTCACGCTTCTTCTTTTAAGCATTACATCCAATAAATCCATTTTATCATCCTTTAAAAATTATTTTTATTTAATTTCAATTAATGAACATTATATTTTTTATATTATTAAATTTTTATTAAAATAGAAATACCTATTAATTAAGATAAATAAAGTATAATTATATAATTTTTATAAATTTATTAATTAAAATTAGGGAATCATTAATATGAATTCAGAAGAATTATTTAAAATAAGCAAAAACATCATTCCTGGGGGAGTGAACTCTCCTGTACGTGCCTTTGAACCTTATCCATTCTTTGTAAAGGAAGCTAAAGGCTCTCACATTGTAGACATTGATGGAAATGATTATATTGATTACTGTTTGGCTTATGGTCCTATTTTACTAGGTCATAGCGATGATGATGTAATGAAGGACGTTTACGAACAGATGCAAAGGGGAACTGCTTATGGTGCTCCAACTGAAAATGAGGTCAAATTGGCTGAAGAGGTAATCGACAGGGTTCCTTGCGCCGAAATGGTTCGTTTTGTAAACTCAGGTACTGAAGCAACCATGGCAGCTATCAGACTTGCAAGAGGATTCACTGGAAAAAGCAAAATAGTCAAGTTTGAAGGGGCTTACCATGGAGCTCATGACTACGTACTTGTAAAATCTGGTTCCGGAGCTGCATGCTTGCCTGATTCAGCAGGTATTCCAGTGGAAACCACTCAAAACACCCTTTCAGTTCCATTCAATAATGTTGATGCATTGACCAAATTGATTGAAGATGAAGGGGAAGACATAGCCTGTGTAATAGTGGAGCCTGTAATGGGCAATATCGGCTGTGTGGAACCTACTGTCAAATTCTTGAAGTTCCTAAGGGAAATCACAGAGGAAAACGGAATAGTCCTGATCTTTGATGAGGTCATCACCGGTTTTAGAGTGTCCCGTGGAGGTGCGCAATCATATTATGGCGTAAAGCCTGATTTGGTAACCTTTGCAAAGGTTTTAGGTGGAGGATTCCCAATCGGGGCCTATGCAGGTAAAAAGGAAATAATGTCGCTAATCGCACCAAACGGTCCGGTCTATCAGGCAGGAACCTTTAGTGGTAATCCGATTTCAATTCAGGCAGGACTATCCACACTTAAGAAGCTTGACTATCCATTCTATGGAGAAATGTCTCAAAAGGGAGATTTCCTTAGGGAAAGCATCTCAGACATTTTGGAAGACTTGAAATTGGAATTGCAGGGAGTAGGTCTCTCTTCAATGTTCCAGATCTATTTCAATGAAGAGCCTGTAATCGATTATGAAACAGCTAAAAGGTCTGATGCCAAAAGATTCCTTGTATACTTCAGGGAATTGTTGAAGAACGGCGTATTCATACCACCAAGCCAATTCGAATGCAACTTCATCTCAGGAGCGCATACAGATGATGATTTAATAAAAACATCTGAAGCTATTGAGCAGGCATTGAAAGTGGCTTGGAAGATTTAATCATGAAAACTTATATTAAACAAAAATAATAAAAATATATTTTGAAATTTTTATAAATTTTATCATTTTCTAGAAAAAGATTAAGGAGAAAATTATGAATCATAGAACTAAAATATTTATGGCAGTACTATTTGTTATTTTTATGACCTCAATTGTCGCTGCTTTTGGAGGAATCCTTGGCGGTGATGATTTGACTACACAAAACGTTCTTGTTTGTCCTGTAGATGATAGCGGAGCATGTAATGTTGCATTTTTAATAAGTATTGAAAACGGTAAAATCTCTAACTACACCTCAGTATCCACTGAAGGCATGGATCACCCTACTGTAGCGGATCCTAACAATGCAAATGAAAAATTATCATTCCATGACGCACTCACCCTTGATGACAAAGAACAAGGCTTAAACTATGCAAAAGAAATTTATGAAGCAAATAATGATGGTGTCACTATCGATGGTGCTGCTGCTGTAGACAGCAAGATTATCACTGATGTAATTGCAGCTGCAGGTACTTTAAAAGATGGTGACAATGTGATTAACCCAACTGCTGCTGATCTTATTAGTCCTAGCAGTTTGGATTCAGTTAAACCAATCTGTGATGCTCTTTTAAATGCGGCTAAAGACCCACAGCAAAGTGGTGCAATGTATAACGCAGCTTTCAGTGATTACAAGTCTGGAGACGTTACCTTAACTCCACATGGTTTCTTCGCTAAATTAGCTGCTTCATATGTCTTTGGCGGATTATTTGCTTAGAAAATTTATCAAAATTTTCTAATTTCTTTTTTTATTTTTTTACTATTTTTAACTTTTTCAGGGGTTTTCAATTTTTATTAATTTATTTTAGGTTTTTTTTAAATTTAATTAATTATTAACTTGTTTAATTAAAAAAAGTTTATATAATGTAAATAGGATATTTAAGTATATAAAATGTTTAAAAATTAATTTGGAGGAAATTGAAATGAAAATTATAGCATTGCAAGGCAGTCCACGTATTGGTGGAAACTGTGACGTTCTAATGGATGAAATGATTAAAGGGGCAGAGGAAAACGGTCATGAAGTAGTGAAATACTATCTTGAAGAGGAAGACATTGCTCCATGTAAGGCATGCTTGTTCTGTGCTGAAAATCCTGACTGTGTGCGTGAAGACGATGGTAACAAAATCATTAATGAATTGGTAGCTGCAGATGGCGTTATCTTTGCAACTCCTATCTACTATGGTCAAATGTCTGGACAGGCAAAAACCATCATTGACCGTTTCTATGCAGTTGGACAAAACCCAGATAAAAGTTTAGGCGGCAAAGCAGCTCTTATCTTTACTGAAAACCAACCTGAAGGAACTTACGAAGCCTATATTGAAATGACTAAATTCTCTCCATTCACCTTTATGGGCTATGAAGTAATCGGTCATGTTGATGCAGGTAGTGCCGGTCCGGCAGGAATCGTTGCAGAAGAACAGGAAGACAAATTAAATGAAGCTTACGAATTAGGTAAACAATTCTAAATTTATCTAATTTCTTTTTTTTCTTTTTTTCT
>NZ_JAFQQZ010000026.1 GCF_017410345.1 Methanobrevibacter sp. | reverse complement strand
TTTACTTTATTTTTTCTATTGTTTCTATTTTTTCTTTTTGAACTCTTCATTTTTCTAATTTATTTTTTTCTATTCTCTCATCATCATTATTTTTCAATTTATTTTCAATCATTTTATAAAAATTTATTAATATTGAAATTTATATTAATTATAACAATGTTTTAAAATTATTTAAATCAATTAATGATTGATTTGAATTATTTGACAATTGATTTTAATGATTATTGAGGGATTATTATGGAATTGGATTCACAAAAAGTTGTAGAGAAAATAGAGGAATACAGAAAGGATTACAGCTGCTCACAAGCAACTCTCATGGGAATCTGTGACGTTGCAGGGATGCCTACTGAAGAATTGGCTCTTCTTGCAAAGGGATTCTCCGGAGGTATTGGTGGAACCTTTTCAGAAGGGACCTGTGGTGCTGTAACCGGTGCTGTAATGGCTTTAGGTCTTTTAGGTGCAGATGAAAAGCAGATCATTTCAGCTTCAAAGAAACTGTTCAATGAATTCAAGGACAAATATGAATCTGTAACCTGCGGATACATCTCAAAAGATGGGGATGACAAGTCTCCATGCGTGGAAGTATGCCTGTTTGCGGGTGAAAAGGTCTGTGAATACTTAAAGGAATAATTTTTAATTTTCATTTTCTTTTAATTTTCTTTATTAATTTTTTTTTATCACTTTTTTTACTATTTAACTGATTTTTCTTGCTTTTTTTTAATTTCATAATCATTTTCTTGACTTAACTGGGTTTTGTATTACTTTTTTTAATTTTTCACTGTTTTTATTATTAATTTTTTATTACTTTTTCACTTATTTTTTATAAAAAAGTAATACTTTCTATAAATAAAGTAATACATTTATATACTTTAAAATATAATTTATAATTGTAATATCTTTTTTAATATTAGTATTACTTTTTTAGATATTTGTTTAAGATAGTAATACTGATGGGGATGTTATTTTTATTTTTAAGTAATTTTTACGAGGAAATTATATGGATAGAAAGATTTTAATTTGTACAGTCATTGCACTGATAGCAATTATTAGTGTAGGTTCAGCATCTGCTGGCTGGTTTGACTTTTTAACAGGAGGAAATGAGCATGCTCCTGATGAATTGATCACCTGTGTAGCCGCTCACGGAGAAGAACCTGAATTCGGTTTCGACCCAATGCATGGTTGGGGATACCACGATTCCGGTACAGACCCACTTATTCAAAGTACAGTTCTGAAAAGAAATGCTGACAATGAATTTGTAAACGATCTGGCAACAGATTATGAAATATCTAGTGACTTGAAAACATACACTGTAACCATT
This sequence comes from Methanobrevibacter sp., assembly GCF_017410345.1. NCBI lineage: Archaea > Methanobacteriati > Methanobacteriota > Methanobacteria > Methanobacteriales > Methanobacteriaceae > Methanobrevibacter > Methanobrevibacter sp. The sequence goes on along the minus strand of NZ_JAFQQZ010000026.1, from coordinate 5,259 downwards.
CGTGATGATGTAAAATTCACAGATGGTTCCCAATTAACCGCTAAAGACGTAGCTTTCTCCTATAACACTGCTAAAGAGTTTGGAGAAGGTGCAGACTTAACCCATATGGAAGAAGCTAAAGCGGATGGAGATAACGTAGTCTTCACTCTTGACCAACCGGATTCCACATTCATCAACAAATTGACTGATGTAGGTATCGTTCCAGAAGCTACTTATGACAACGCAACATACGGTCAAAACCCAATCGGTTCCGGACCATATAAATTAGCTCAATGGGACAAAGGTCAACAATTCATCCTAGAGAAAAACCCTGACTACTATGGTGAAGAACCTTACTTCAACAAGATCACCAACCTCTTCCTTGACCCTGATGCAGCATTTGCAGCAGTCAAAAACGGAGATGTGGACATTGCTGAAGTGGCAGTAGCATATGCTGATGAAGAAATTGACGGTTACCACATGGAATACTTCGATTCCATTGATGTACGTGGTGTTTCCTTACCTACCACAATGGATGAAGGGGAAACAAGTGAAGATGGCATTGCAATCGGTAACAATGTAACCGGAGACCCAGCTGTCAGACAAGCTTTAGCTATTGGTATTGACAGAGAAGATTTAATAGACGGTGCATTAAACGGATACGGTAATGTATCCTACACCGGTGTGGCTGACCAATTACCATGGGCATTTGATGCTGGATACAAAGACGGTCAAGTAGACCAAGCAAAAGCTATTCTTGAACAAGCAGGATGGAAAGACACTGACGGTGACGGTATCAGAGAAAAAGATGGCCAAAAAGCTGAATTCACTGTATACTATAAGGCATCCGCAGTTGAAAGACAAGCAATTGCAGTAACTTTAGCAGAGCAAGCAAAAGAGTTAGGTATTGAAATCACTCCTAAAGGTGCAAGCTGGGACGAAATTGACCCAGACAAATACAGTCAAGGAGTAGTATGGGGATTCGGTTCAGCAGATCCATACTCAATTGAGCATCAATACGGTTCAGATGTGGCTTGTGTAGGTTACGACAACCCAGGTAATCTTAAAGATGCTGCTGTAGATGCATTAATCGATCAAGCAATGGATCAACCTGCCGATTCTTCCTACAGTACTTGGAGACAAGCTGCAAAACAAGCTACCTCCCACAATTCATTCTTATGGATTGGTACTATGGACTACACTTACTTTGTAAGTGACGACTTAGACATTTCCAACAGCACTCACCTCATCTACCCACACGGTGGAGACATTTGGGGTAACATCTACGACTGGAAACGTCTTGATACAAATGAAACTGCATAAATTGTCTTGAAATGTAATGCAGTGAAATTGTAAAATTAAAAATTATTAAAATATAAAATGGTTTATTTTCTAATAAATCATTTTTTAATAATTTTTTCATATTCCAATTATTTTTAGAATCATTTAAAGAATTTTTTAAGATTTTTGAGCAATTTTTTAAAAGATTCTTTAAATAATTTTTTAATTATTTTATCAAGGATTTTTTAATGTTCGTTAAAAGATTCTTTAAATAATTTTTTAATTATTTATTATGCATTTTTTATACTTTTTAAGAATTAAAATGATTCTTAAGGGTTTTTAAAGTATTTTCATAATTATTTTTTTTAACAGATTATATGGGTTGATTAAAATTAATAGTAAAAATTTAGCTAAATTTTTAGGATTGAAAGTAGTGAGACTAATAATTCTATTAGTCGTTATTGCTGCTATCAGTTTTATAATGATACAGTGTTCTCCTATTGACCCTGTAAGAGCTTATCTTGGTCAGCGAATTGTATCTCAAGAGCAATTGGCCATTATGGGTGAATATTGGGGAACAAATTTATCTTTAGGCGAAAGAGTAATGGGTTGGCTTTCAACTTTAGCTACTGGAAGCATGGGATTTTCATTGATTTATAGAGTCCCTGTAACAGAAGTTATCGTACAGAAATTTACAGCATCATTAACTCTTATGGCAACTTCATGGGTAATATCCGGAATATTCGGTTTCGGATTAGGTGTCCTTGCCGGTGCTAAGGAAGGCACTTGGATTGACAAGGCAATCAAAACCTACAGTTATATATTGCAATCCTCACCTACCTTCTGGATAGGATTGGTACTGCTGATGCTATTTTCAGTTTACTTGGGTTGGTTCCCAATAGGGCTTTCTGTACCTATTGGCCAATTGTCCGATACTGTAACATTCTGGCAATGGCTATACAGATTGATATTGCCTGCAGTGACTTTAAGTATTGTAGGAATCGCTTCCTTAACAATGTACACAAGAGACAAGCTTATTCAAGTAAAGAAAAGTGATTATTTCCTGTTCGCACAAGCTAGAGGTGAAAGCTTCTGGGGGATAATTAAAAACCACGGAATAAGAAATATCTTGCTTCCGGCCATTTCCATCCAATTCCTGTCATTCAATGAATTGTTCGGTGGAACCATTCTTGTGGAACAGGTATTTGCATATCCTGGAATCGGACAGGCAACTGTCGCTGCTGGTCTAAGGTCAGATGTTCCATTATTGCTGGGTATTGTGATTATTAGTGCAATCTTTGTATTTACTGGAAACCTCATTGCAGATATAATCTATAAATATGTCGATCCAAGATTAAGAGGTGAGGATGATGAGTGAGATGCCATGGTATAATAAAGGTTTATTCAGTTCATTGAACTTAAGGCAAAAGACTCTCTTGACCATTGGACTTACTGGGCTGATCTTATTGGTTATTTTCATTTGCGGATGGATGACTAATGCCAATTTGCCTACAGATTTTTCAATAAAGATGCAAGCTCCTTCATTGGCGCATCCTTTTGGTACTGATTGGATGGGAAGGGACATGTTTACCCGTACAATAAAAGGTTTAAGCTTAAGTATTGTCATTGGTATCGGTGCATCAGTAATTTCCAGCATAATAGCCACCATCTTAGCATTTCTTGCAAGTGCAAATAAATGGTTGGATGAGGCTGTTTCCTGGGCGATTGACTTGTTTGCATCTATTCCTCATATATTATTGCTTATGATGATATCCATTGCATTAGGTAAAGGTGCATTCGGTGTAATCATGGCTGTAGCATTTTCACACTGGGTTAACCTAACCCGGGTGCTTAGGGCTGAAGTATTGCAGATCAACACATCTGAATATGTTGCTTTATCCAATAGGTTAGGCAGAAGCAAGTTGTGGATTGCAAAAGAGCATATCTTGCCTTTAGTATTGTCCCAAATATTTGTAGGAACCTTGCTTGTATTCCCACATGCAATCATGCACGAAGCAAGCATAACATTCTTAGGATTCGGTTTGTCACCACATGAGCCAGCTATTGGTATCATATTGTCTGAATCAATGTCCTATCTTGCAATGGGCGCATGGTGGCTGGCATTCTTCCCAGGTCTTGCATTATTGATTGTAGTATTGTTGTTTGATATTATTGGAGATAATTTAAAACGCTTGCTTGACCCTGGAGAGGCGAATAACTAGATTAGGTGGTATTATGGAGAAATTATTAGAAGTAAATAATCTATCAATATCCTTTACACAATATGTCCAAGGATTAGTTAGGCACGATTTAAAGGTAATTTCTGATTTGTCACTTGATATTAATGAAAGTGAAATCGTTGCCGTATTGGGATCCAGCGGTTCAGGTAAAAGTCTTTTAGCACATACCATCTTAGGTATTTTGCCTTATAATGCTCATGTGACCGGGGAAGTTAAATTTAAAGGAGAAACTTTAAATCAAGAGAAAAAAGAAAAGATTAGAGGTAAAGAAATTTGTTTAATACCTCAATCTGTAAATTTCCTTGATCCTTTGATGAAAGTTTCCCAACAGGCTGTTGGTGAATGTAAAGACGATAATGAACGTAAAGAGAAACAAAAAAGACAAAGGGAAGTATTCAGTAAATATGGATTGGATGAAAGTGTAGATGATTTGTATCCTTTTGAATTGTCTGGTGGAATGGCGAGGAAAGTATTATTGTCTACAGCCTTATTGAATGATCCTGATTTATTGATTGCTGATGAACCTACTCCTGGTCTTGACGCAAAAAGTGTTGAAGAGACAATTCAGGACATTAGAAGATTAAAAGACCAAGGCAAAGGTGTTTTACTGATCACTCACGAAATAGATGTGGCTTTAAAGACAGCGGATAGGATTGCAATATTCTATTCAGGGTATGTGATTGAAATCAATAAGGTGGAAAACTTCTTGAATTCTGAAAACTTATTGCATCCATATGCCAAAGCTTTAGTCGATGCATTGCCAAAGAATGGTTTCAAGTTAACTGAAGGAGTTCAGCCATTGGAAGAAGTTCCTGGATGTCCTTATTATGAAAATTGTCCGATACGTTCAGACAGATGTAATCAATCCAAACCAGAACTCATTGAACATGATGGTGCAATGATCAGGTGCTTCAATTTCGATAAGGCCATTTCTGAGGAAGTTTCTGAGGAGGTTGTTGAGGATTCTGCTCCTGAGGAAGTTGCTGAAGAGCTTGTTTCTGAGGAGATTGTTGAAGAAGAAGCTATAGAGGAAGAAGCTGTTGAAGCTGAAGAGGAACTTAATGATGAGGAGGCTAATGATGGAGCTTAAGGCAGAAAACATTTCTTTTGCATATCATAAAAATAAACCTATATTGAAGGATGTTTCATTATCTCTTAACAGCAATCAGATAATCGGATTAATTGGAGATAGCGGTAGCGGTAAGAGTACCTTATGTAAGATTATTTCCGGTTATATTACCAATTATACTGGTGAGATAACTATTGATGGAAATGCTGTTAATAGAAATGGTTATGATCCTATTCAATTAATTTTCCAGCATCCGGAAAAGACTATGAATCCTAAATGGAAGATGGAAAAGGTATTGAGGGAATCATGGATTCCTCCACAGGATTTGAAAGACACTTTCGGTCTTAAGGACAATTGGCTGACTCGTTGGCCAAGTGAACTTTCCGGTGGAGAATTGCAACGTTTCAGTATATTGAGGGCTTTAAATCCACAAACAAAATTTATCATTGCAGATGAAATAAGCACTATGCTTGATGCTGTAACCCAAGTGCAGATATGGGAAGCACTTATCAAGCATTGCAAAGCCAATAATATTGGAATATTAGCGGTAAGTCACGATAAAGACTTGCTTGATGTAATATGTGATGATATTTTGTATTTCAATGAGATAAATCATCTTTAGGATTAAACTATGATTTTTATTATTTCTAATAAAATATAGTTTTTTCTTTTCTTTTTTTATTATTTTTT
>NZ_JAFQQZ010000025.1 GCF_017410345.1 Methanobrevibacter sp. | reverse complement strand
TTTTATTTTTTTATTTTCTTATTTTTTACTTCTTCAACAAAATAAATTTTTTAAAAAATATATGCTAATTTTAAAAGAACATGAAAATTTTTAATAAAATTATACTAATTTTTAAAAAAAATAAAAAAATTTTTAAATAAATTATACTATATTACTATTATAGATAATTTTTTAAAATTTTCTAATAAAATATTTAGCTGTTATACTTAATGGTTAAATTAGACTGTAAATTAAATTGAGAAAAAATAAAATAGTTATCTGGTGTTTAAAAATGAAAAATTAAGATTTTCTTTTTTTAGATTCTGGATAATTAAAAGGTAATGAGATGGTGGTTTTTATTTCCGAAGAAGAAATTGAAACTTTAAAAGAGAAATTAGCTAATAAGGACGAAAAGCTTAAGAATCAGGCTAGTGAATTGAATCATTTGACCAATGAGATAATTCCTAACTTGAAAAAAGAGAACAAGGAATTGAAAGCGGTTAAAATTGAACTTACAGAGGCATTGGAAACAAGCACAAAAAAATACTTCGATCAATTGGAAATCAATGCCGACTTAAGTGAAAGCGTTGCCAAAAAAGGGGCAGGTCTTCAATTGGCTAAGGTCAGACTGGATGAAATAGAAAAACTGGTTGTCGAACTTGAAGCAAAGGCTAATGAAAAAGAGGAAGAAGCTGCATCTATGGAAGGATTGACTGATGAGGAAAAAGACATTGTCGAAGAACTCAACAAGGAAATCAAAAAACTGAACAAGGAATTGGATGCAAAGGACAGAGTGATTGACAATAAGGAAAAGGAAATCAAGAGAAAGCAAAATCAATTGAAGGACAAGAACTCTGAAATCGCTGATTTGAAAGACAATTTGATTCCAAAACTCAAGGCAGAATCCGCTGAACTCACTGCCAAAATAAAATCCAACCAAGCTGAATATGAAGAGGAAAAGGCAGGAGTTGGAGGAAAAATTGCCAAACTGGAAGCGGAAATAAAAGACCTGAACGAAAAATTAGACAATAAACAGAGAGATTACAATAAGTTAAGCACTGCAATGAAAGCAAAAGACAAAACAATCAACTCTCTTAAAAACAGAAACCAACAATTATCTGAACAATTAACTGAAAAGAAATCCAGCAAAGGATTCTTTGGCAAGATCAGAGGAAGATAATTGTATTTTTCGATTAATTAATTTCTATTAATTAATCACTTTTTTCTTTTTTTTACAAATTTTTTACACAATGCTATTTTTAGGATAATTCTATTTTAGAGAATAAAGTTTCAATATTATCGAACAAATATTTGATAGATTATTATTAGAATTTTATGAAATATGACTAAAAAATAAAATTAAATAAAAATAGAAATAGGGAGAATCACTCCCAATAGTGAAAAGAATTTTTGGTCAAGGTTTTTGCAGGCCGAAGGCCTGGAAAAAGCTTGGGTTTAGGCTTCTTGTCTTAACCTTTTGACAACAAAGTCCTTATCCAATGAGAGCAAGAATGAAGCTGCTCTAGGTCCTTGCTTTTGGCCAAGAATCATTTTGTAAATAGCTTGGAATGCTTTTTGAGGTTTCAATCCGTGGCTTTCCAATACCATATACATGGCATCATGCAATTCTTCAGCAGATGAGAACTCTTTCTCTTCCATCAAATCTGCAAGGTCTTTGAGGAATGCGATTTGGTCATCTGGAAGAGGCAATTTTGGAATTGAATCATATTGAACTTGGAACTTGACGAAGTTAGGAGCGTATTTTTCCAACCAAACAATTACATTGTCCACTCTTTCTGCATATTGAGCGAGTTCAAGATCGGTCAAATCTGCAAATTCCTTATCTGCAAAGCTTTTGGTCAATTGTGAGTTTTTCTTTAGGATTGCAAATATCTTCTCCAAGTCCTTGCTGCCTACAATCTGATAAGCGTTTACCAAGAATCTGAAAGGAGGTCTGAATGGCAATGGAGAGTCTGCCTTGATCTGTGCCATCTTGTAAATGCTTTTGAATTTTCTACCTTCTTTTTCAGATGGAGCTTCCTCTTCGCCGTAGAATACTCTTTCAACCTTATCAAAGGTGTCCATAAAGTCTAACCATGGCATTTTTGGAGAGAAGTCCTTGGATTTCATTGGTTTGCTTCTGAACAGGTAGTAGTTGAGACTTTCTGCAGGTCCGATCTCAAGCCATTGTTCCGGAGTGAAGAACACACCATGTGATTTACTCATTGCCTCACCGTCAAGGGTGATCCATTCGTATGGAACTGGGAAAGGAGCAGGATAATCAAATATTTCCTCAGAGATTACACTACTTACATCGTAGGATCCTCCAGCTGCAGCATGGTCTTTTCCGAATGGTTCACAAGTGGTTCCGAAGATTTTCCATCTTGCTGCCCATTCAACTCTCCAGGTAAGCTTACCGTTACCGGATTTGATGTCCATCTCACCGTCATGGCCACATTCACATCTGTATTTCACAATGTCTCCATCGAAGTCATATGCCTCGGTGGTGTTTACCCTTCCACATTCTTCACAGATAGGGTTGTATGGCAACCAGTGATCTGCCAGTGGCTCTCTTCTGTATTGGTCAAAGATGGCCTTGATCTCATTGTGCTTTTCAAGGGATACCCTGATTGATTCAAGGTAAGATCCGTCCTTATACATCTCAAAGCCGGATTTTGGAATAATTTCAATACCGTAAGCATCAAGAACTTTGAACAAAGGTTTTTCAAAGTGTTCAACAAAGTTTTTACAACATCCTTCAGGACATGGAATCATAGAGTATGGCATGCCTAAGTATTGGTCATAGGATTCAGGAAGTGGGTAAGGAACTTTTCTAAGTGGGTCGTGGTCATCTGCAATCCAGATGGTTTCCGCATCGTTACCTAATTCTCTCAATGCTTTACCTATTGCGTTTGCGATGAATACGTCACATGAATTTCCAATATGTATAGAACCTGATATAGATGTACCACTTGCTATGACATGTTTTTCTACATCCATTTCATTTAATTCATCAGCGATTCTTTCAATCCAATGTTTCATTGTTTCACCATAATAATTATAAAAGCTGCTTTCAATTAAATGAGTACTTAAACTCAACCCATATATGAAAGCAATAATGAAGTATAAATTAATATGAATTTGATACTAATTTTACTAATTATAAAGAATAAAATTATGAAAAATATTAATTAATTTAAAAAAAAGTTTAATCAATATCCTAATAATTTATTATAATTATATATTTAGATTATCATATTATAAAAAATTAATTACAAAAATAGCTAATAGGGATTGTAAAAATTTTAAAAATTGGCACATTTGTAGAAAATAAATGATAGTGAAATTAAAACTTTTAAAAAAATTGGAATCCATAAGTGAAAATATGATATGATCTGAAGTAAAGTTCTAGAAAAATAGCTATTAAAGGATGTAAATAGGATTCTATAAAAGAATCCTATTAAGTGGAAAATTAGAGTTGAATAAAAAACTCCAATAAAAATGAAAATAGGTTAAAAAAGAAAACCTATGAAAATAAATGAAAATTGAGTAGATTGAACTTATTGTTCAAATCTACGTCTGTCGATTAATTCTTGACGTTTACCTGCGTTCCATCCGCCGTTTGCAGATTTAGCATGACCTACTTGTTGTACGTAACCTGTAATTCTGTCATACCATTCCACATCAGCAGTCTCGCCACAGGAAGGACATTTGTTGCTTAATCCTTTCATTAAAGTCTTACAGTTTAAGCAGAAACTGAATGCTGAACTGTAAGCCCAGAAACCAATGTCGGATTTTCTTGCAATCTTGTTGGTCAAGCTCATCAATGCATCAGGATCTGAGTAGGACTCACCCATGAATGCATGGAAGATGTGTCCACCAGGAGTCAAGCTGTGGTATTGGCCTTCAATCTTGACCTTGTCAGCAAAGGAAATATCGGAGTTTACAGGCACGTGTGAGGAGTTGGTGTAGTAGTTAGCTCCGTTGTCACCTTGCAAGATGGTCTTGTCTCCGAATTGCTCCTTGTCCAAGGTTGCGAATCTGTATGCGGTTGATTCAGCAGGGGTTTGCAATACAGACCATCTGAGGCCGGTTTCCTCTTGCAATGCCTTTGATCTTGCATTTATGTATTCTAAACATTTGAGACCGAACTTGTTTGCATCTGGGTTTTCGATACCTTCACCGAACAATGCAAGCAACATTTCGTTAAGACCACAGAAACCGAAGGACAATGTAGAGTTTTGGATTCTGTAATAGGTTTCTCCTTCCACGTCTTGGTCCAAGAATGGCAAGATGTCGAACTTGTTCAAGCAGTTGAGACCTTGGTTTCTTCTGATCATCAAAGTTTCAACAGCAAGGTCCATGTAATTGTCCAAGTATTCGAAGACATCGTTTTCATCTCTGGATTGGTATCCGATTCTTGGCAAGTTCAAGGTTACATAAGCCAAGTTACCTGTTCTTAAACAGTCTTGTTCCCAGTCACCGGTCCAGGTGTCTTGGAGACAGGTTCTGCAACCCATATAGTTAGCCATTTGACCTCTGTAGTCAGGCAACATGTTTACGAAGTAGGATGAGCCGTATTTTGCAGAAAGCTCATGGACTAAACGTAAGTCATCATCATAGTCACCTTTCAAGGTCTCTTCACGTAATGTGTAAATTGTATTTGGGAATAAGTGAGGTTTTCCTTCTGAATCTCCTTCAAGCAAGATTTCAGTGAAAGCCTTTTGGATCATTCTGGTTTCATCCTCAAAGTCACTGTAGGTACCTACAACTTTTCCTTTTGGACCGTATGCAGTGACGTCTTCAAGGAATTTTGGAACACCGAATTCCAATTGCATGCTTGTGAATGGAACTTGGGAACCTCTAGCAGCGTAAGCCATGTTCAAGTTGTAGACCAACATTTGAATGGATTGCTTTACTTCTTCGTAAGTTCTGCCGGTTGCAAATGGTGCTACAAATACGTTCCATAGGGACATACCTTGTCCACCGGACATGTTTTGCTGTGCAGCCAACATGATTTCACCTGTATGGTTCATCAAGGTTTCCATATGGGAAGGAGCTGCTGCAACGGAAGTGTGGTCTCCAGTACCGTCCACTTTAAGACCGTATCTGATAAAGGTCCTTATATCGTGTTGGAGACAGTTCAATGGTCTTCCTGCGAAGAACTCCAAGTCGTGAATGTGAATGTCACCAGACATGTGTGCATCTGCCAAGTGAGGTGGCAGCATGTGTAAGAGTGCGTATTGTTTCAATGCTTCGTCAGCAACATATTTGTGAATGGATTCCGGGTTATGCATCATGTTTGCATTGTCTCTTGAACCGTTTTCAATCAATGAAGTGATGTTGTAAACAGGAATACCTAAACGAGTGTATCTGCTTCTTAAGTCTTCCAATCCGTATTCCACAAGTTTTGTGTTTACGATTTCCCTGATCATTGGAGCGGTAAGGTATTCGACATTGAGTTTTTTGAGTTCCTTCCAAACTTCAGTTGCGATTTCAAAGGCGGTTTCTTGGGAAGCACCGGTTTCTTCAACCAATGTGCTTGCAATCTTAGCCATGTCGAACGGTTCGATTTTATCTCTGGAAGAACGTACCTTTAAAGTGGTTTTAGCCAAGTACTTGTTGGCCGCTTCAGAATCTATATCCTCTAAGCATTCGTAAACAATCTTTTTGATTTCTTTGGTAGTGATTCCATCGTAAAGGTTTTCGCCAACGGTTGCAATGATCTTTTCATATTCACCTATTGGAGCTTCCACCATTACCAAGGACTTTAACAACTTTTCATAACTGAAAGCTTCACAAACACCGTTGTTTTTCCTGACGGTGATTTTAGCTCTTTTAATATCGTTTTCTACATTTTCTACTTTTTCCACTATAACACCTTCATTAAAAATTAGAATTAATCAATAGAATAATTAATGTAATCATAAGAATTAGATTAAACTTTCAATTTGATTACTAATAATTATGTACTTACATGTATAATATCCGTTCGATATTATACGAAAGTTAGCAACTATACAAAAAGTTAGTTACTTCACGAAATAATATATGTAATAAGATGTATATAAATTGTTCGTATTTATACAAACAAATTATATTGAAACAATCATGATTTGGAAAATACTTAAAACCTGTTAAAAAAATTAAAAAATTAAGGGATAAACCTTAATAGATGAAATGAGAATCCAATAAAAACCATTATCCAAATGTGAACAATCAAGCAATCATTTTCCAAAGAAGACATCTAAGGAACTTTGCTTGGACTTGTCACTTTCAAACAATGAATTAATACCAAATTCCTGAATTTCCAGCCTTTGCTCAAGATAGTGTGATACAGGGTATCTGTTTACAAGGTTCTGGGAGATTTCGAGATATTTGACTACAGACCCCTTGGATACGCTGAGAACCAGATCTCCGCCACACTTGCATTTGCCTGTAAGAGGCATTCTCCTATACTTTGCGCCGCATTTAGGACATCTGACCTTCTGCTTGGAGAAAGCCCTTGAATTTCCCATGATATCCGGCAGGAAGTGTGAAGACAATACTCCTTCCACGACTCCCCTTTGGTCCACTGCCCTGATGAGTTCCGCCAGATTGATTTGGGCCTCCACCTTCTCCTTCATGGTTCCCAAACGTTTGTATAGGCAAAGCTTAGGACCGGCATGTATGCTTGAGGTATGATGTGAAAACATCAGGTCATGATATTGCCTGTCAGTGCCTAAATGCATGGATACGTTATCAACCAAATCCAACATATCAGCAGGTTTCAAAGGCTCTTGAGACCTTTCAAAGAATTCAAGAGGGAACCTTTCAAAGATGTCAAGGTTATGTGACTCGTCGTCTATCTCCTCTGGGTCTATACGGGTGGATAAAACCAAAGGAGCATCCATGCTTCCTCCACGAGTGCTTGGCAAGTATGATTTGGAGAAATTGATCAGTGCATCCAGCAATAAGAGAACGGAGTCTTCGTCACTGTCGCAGTTTCTCCTTTTTGCAGAATGGAAATAAGGGTGTGCATAACAGCCCAAAGCCTTAGTGAATCCTACAATACGGCCCAATACACCTGCAGATGTGTGAGGTGCAAGGCCTGCAATCAGATGGCCGATCAAGTCATATTTGTCCTTCACATTATAGTATCTTTCCATTCCATAATACCTTTCAAGAAGATCATCAACGAAATTGGCTACACCTACCAGATACTCACCGCAATTGTCGGAAATGACAATATCCTGAACCTTAAGTTCAACGATTTGGTCTTCGCTGACTATATCATCGCCATAACAGTCCTTGGTATAGCCCATTTCCAATAGTTTAGGAACTGTAACACCGATTTCACTTGGAATGAAGTGGGTAAGTGGCAAGTCAGTGGAGTCATGACGAATGGTTCCTTCCTTAAAGGTGAAAACTCCATTCTTGGCCCTTAGGATACCTTTTTCCAAAGGTTCCGGAAGCTTGTCCTCGGAAATGAGTCCGACAACACCTTTAACCTCATCAACCTTGCGGACTCCAACATTATCTGAAGCCTTGGAAAGCATTTTAGCCAAATTAATGTCTTTTTGACCGGATTTTCCTATTTCAGTAGGAGATCCGCAATGCGGACAGATGGCCTTGAATGAACTCAATCTGCAATCCGGATTGGTGCATTCCCTTCTGGCAAACTCCACCTTGATCTTTTTCTTTTTGGCGGCTTCTGCGACCAAACGTCTGTTTCCACCATTGGTTCCAATAGGGAAAAGCACATGAGGAGCCGGCTTCATCAATCTTTCCTTGGATTTTTCAGGACGTCCGACCCTTGTGCCGATATAGCATGGAGCCTTATCCTTAATCTCAAAGTCGATATTATCATTGATGATGTCAACTACCTTCATCTTATAATACTCATCAGCGAGATATCTTGAATAGTCTCCATTTATAGTCTTGAGTAAAGCATAAGCATGATTCCTGTCAATTATTACTTTACCATCCTTCAATTTATGGCATAATCCCATAACTTCCAATATTCTTTTTTGGTAGGACAGCTCAAGTGTTAAATCTTCACCATTTGGATATTCATTTTCCAGGTAATCTCTTCTGGAATTTAACCATTCACTAAGGTCAACCAAATCCTTAATGGAAATGTCATTATAATAATAAGTGTATTCAGGATGCAATGGAACATTGAATTCCTCAGTTATCTTAAATGCCTCTTCAGCTGTGAATTTCCTTGTTTGAAGGGATTCCAAGTCAAATGCCTCTTTTTCCTCATCACTGAATGATCGATATTTCTCTGAATTCCTTATTGTTTCAATCCACCATTCCTCACACCAGCAGGCACCTAGCATTGGCTGGTTGTTCCTTAGGAATTCACCGAATGCAACAAGCATGTCTCCCAAGAAAAGGATCTCAACAACCTTTCCCTTGACCTTTCTTGCATCCTCAATGGAATCCAGTCTGCGGACTTCACCTGATTTCAGCTTTACGGTTGGCCCTTCGATAGAGTCTACAGGAACCACACAGTTACCCTTTCCAGGCCTTTCAATCTTCAACTGTGTTCCAACTGCCAGGAACTCCAATAGCTCCATTGTTGCAGGGTGAACACCCATGGTTGCAAGCCCTGTATTTCTTGAACGACCATATCTAAGCCTGAATCCTCCCTTTTCAGATGGATATCCCAAAACAGGCCTGCCCCCAATGATATCGTGGGCATATTTGGAATGTTCAAATAGCTCATCCTTGTCAATAATGTTATCATCAATCTCTTCAAGGCTTTCCTCACTGTCAGACTGGGAACCTTCCTCCTCCTTGGAAGAGCCTACCCCTTTGGCATATTCAGCCAGGAATTCCCAGCTGTCCAGATCAAGGGTATGAGCATATTTCAAGATCTTTTTGGATTTCTGGATAACTCCCTCTACCATCGCAAGGAGAGCACCTCCTCTGATGTTGTTTGTTTCCACACGAGGCAAGTCTCTGTGGGACACTTCAACCTGGTCAGTCGGTTCACCGTTTACTTCAACAGGAATGCTCTTTGCAGCAAGCCTGACCTCCTCTGGAGTTGGAGAGTATTGGAGATTGGTGACTTCTGATTCGTAAAGCTCAACCTCTTCCACATATCTTTCTATTTCGTCTTCAGTAGGCTTGAACTTGTCGAGACCTGTGGCTACACGGATCTTATCACCTAAAAGAACGGACAATGCAGCTGCAGTACCTCCTGCACTACGGATAGGTCCTGCAAAGTATACCGCAATATATTTTGTCCCATCGGAATTGCTTTTGATCTTCACTCCTGAAATACCTTCCAATGGAGCTGCAACAACCCCTTCTGTCAAGATAGCTAAAGCTGTTCTGAGCCCTTGATCTGCAAAGGCCTGCTTTTCAGCCTCCAGCTTGGCACCGGTTTCATTAGATTCCTGAGACGCGATTTCAGCGGCAATCTGAAATGCCACCTCTTCCCTGGACATGTCCTGTTCCAATTCCTTGATACGCTTGGCAATGCCTTTAGGGCCTACAAGCCCTTCCACTCTCTCAGCCAAGTCCTTTGCCAATGGAATTTCAGTCTCTAACTCAACATCAAATCCTTTTGACCTTGCCTCATTAGCTATCTCATAGAGCTTAAGGGTTTCACTTTCCAATCTTTCAAAATAATCCATTCCAGCATCCATTATAATCACTGATAAATAAAAAATATAATCTTGTTTTTTGCTTATTTTTTCTCTAATATTAGTATGTATTTTATCATATTTAAAAATATTAAGAGAGCATATAAAAACTAATGAAAAATTGAAGAATTCTTAAAAAAATAAAAATAGTTAGTATATTGACAAACAAAATACTTTGAAAATAAACTCAAAGGATTGGCCTTTAAAATTAAAAAAAATAATTAAAAAAAGAATAATTCGTAAAAAGTCTATACAGAGAATCTTAAGATGAAACAGAAGATTCCTAAAATTACAGTAATAGCGATGACTATTTCAGGAGCAATTTTTGGACCTACACTTTCGTCATCGAAGTATCTTACTAAACCTGCCCCACTCATAGGCATGCTGATCTTGTTATCTTTCTTTGCCATAAATATCACGTTAAAATAATTTAATAATTTTTGAATTTTGAGTAATCAATTAAGCATTAATATAATTATAATATTAATATGACTTTCATAAGTATTAACTATTTCTATCATTTCTTATATTAAAACTTTTAGTTTTAAAAAATTTCTATTCTTAAATAATTAAAAAATTAAGAAATAAAATTAAAAATTATTTTAAAAATTTTAATTTGGAGAAATTATAGGATTCCTCCGAAGAATAAAACTAAAAGTGCAGCGATTGCGAATGTGACCAACCAGATAGGAATGCTCCAAGCCATTACTTTAGAACCATCCAATGGAGGTATCGGCAATAGGTTGAAGGCTGCTAGGAAGAAATTGATTCTGGTACCAAGGACACAGATCAGATAGACAATAGCTCCAACATCAGTGTATATGAAATCTCCAAGAGATCCTAAAATAAGGAAGAATATCAATCCCAATACGATATTTACAATTGGCCCTGCAATGGAAATGATACCGTTTGTCTTCTCTTCCATTCCCTGACTGTAAATGACAACCGCTCCAGGAGCCGCAAATATGAATCCGAAAAATGAACTTGCAAGTGCAATGATCAATCCTGTAGGCCATAGCTCATATTCCGCATAGTATCCATAATGCATTGCAACGAACTTATGTCCCAGTTCGTGGAAAATGAATCCCAATCCCACTCCAATCATGACCACTGGAAAAACAAGCCCTATGTGGCTGTAATCCCCATTGGAGTAGAGAATGGTAAATCCTAAAGCAATCACTATAAAGGATATGATTAAATCTCTTATCTCTTTTTTTGTAAATCTAAACATAACTTAAATTATATTTTATAATCTTATAAAGTTTATGATTATAATTATAAAAAATTATTGAATTGGCATTAAATGGAAAGGGCCTTATTTTTAAAATCAGTTTTTAAAAAAAAAATCATTCCATTTTCTTAGGCCATTCACTGAAAATGGCTTTAAAGAGAATGAAGTTAGAGACAATGGCTAATATGATTATTAGAATGATGACAATTGAATTGGATTGGATCAATCTTTCAATTCCGCCTACTCCAAGCAGGAATGAAAGGAGATTATTCAGGAAGTGGGCAAATATTGGCACTAGAATATTCTTAGACTTTACATAAAGTATGGAAACGCAGATACCGAATAGAATAGCTCCCAATATTCCTCCAAAGTTATGGCAGATTCCAAACAAGACTGAAGATATCAGTATGGCCAAAGTCAGATTATCCAATTCCTTATTGAATCTTCTGAGGAATATTCCCCTAAACAATAGCTCTTCTATTATTGGAGACAATATCACTACAGTGATAAAGTAAAGAACCAATATTAAAGCACTTACTGAACTGAAATCGCCAAAAAGAGGGGAATCAAAACCGATTATTGATAAGGAGCTCAAATATTTCAAAACAAAATAGATTGCTGAAACGAATAGAATGTTTGAAATCACAATAAATGAGATATGATAAATGTCAGAGACCTTGAAGATTGAATCATATTCATTTCTTAAGGCATCCTTGAATGAAATCTCATCAAAATCAATGCCATT
Source organism: Methanobrevibacter sp. (assembly GCF_017410345.1). Taxonomy (NCBI): domain Archaea; kingdom Methanobacteriati; phylum Methanobacteriota; class Methanobacteria; order Methanobacteriales; family Methanobacteriaceae; genus Methanobrevibacter; species Methanobrevibacter sp. The sequence goes on along the minus strand of NZ_JAFQQZ010000025.1, from coordinate 20,472 downwards.
TAATTTATAAGCAAAAAATATCAGCATGATCCCATATAAAATGAATTTGAAGACCAGATTTCCCATATTCAAATGAAGAATCATTGGAATTAAGGTCAAAACTAAAATAAGGAACAAAAAGAATGATAAAACCTTTATTATGGATAATCTATCTAAAAAATCATTTAATCTAATCATGCAAATCATCTTTTTCCTTTCATATTAATAGTTCTATTTTTTTAGTATCAATTTTATAATATTTAAGTTTAATATGAAAAAGAAAAGGAAAATGAAAAAATAAAAAAATAAAAATGGGGAAAAAAAGAATGAAACGAATAAAAAGAAAAATAAAATAAATCAATTAAACAATCAATTTAACTGAAAGAAGCAGTTTCTGCAATTGATTTCAATAATTCCAAATCGTTTCCAGTAATTACAATCACTTGATCGCCTTCTGGATTCTTGATGCATAATGCATAATCAGAATTATCAATATTTGAAATCATATGGTCATCGATTGAAACATTGGTGTCTACTGAATTTTCACCATTCGGATCAGTGACTTTTACTCCATCAGTTGAAACGGAAACATTTTCACCAGAAGAATCGGAAACCTCCAATCCTTTTGTAGATAATGAAACTGTGGTGTTGTCATCACCGACAATATGTACTCCCTCATCATTGGAAACTTCCACATCGGCATCTTCAGTTGTGACGTTTACATTGGAATCATCTGAGAAGATTCCACTTGCGAAGTTCCATAAGCCATCAATATCATTTCCAATGTCGAAATTGAAGAAGTTCCAATTGTTTGCATCCTTTGTTTCAACAATGAAATAATCATCGGTTTCCTCAACGATAGGGCCATCATTCTTCAGGTCATTGTATAAATCTGAAATGATGTTCTTATCAGAAGAACCGTCTTTTAAGTACATTACTGTGCTTACATCATTTGCATTTTCACCTTGATTTTCAAAGACTTCCATGTTCATAGCCACATCACCAACATTCAAGTTAGTGGTAGCTGCATTAACAAAATCACTTCCTTCAGGAACATCAATAGCAAAATTATCGCTATCAATGCCACTCGCTACCAAATCGGCTGCACCTGCACTTGAAATAACAACTGCAAAAATCAACAGTGCAGATAAAATGCCTAAAATTCTTGAATCAAATTTCAAATTATCACCCATTTTACATTTTGAATAAAATTTTAAAAATATTATTAATTTAAAAAGATAATTAGAAAAAAGAATAGGATTATTCTAATTTCTAATTATGCTATCACCCAATAGTTTCTAGTTTTTCTGTTTTTAGTATTTTTTTAACTCTAAGGAGTTTTAATATAAGTTATGCATCACCCAATAGTTTCTAGTTCTCTTGTTTGATAGTTTATAATTCAGTTTTAATACTCAGTTTTTTTTATTCAACTTTAGCTGCTTCATTATAAACAGATCCATAAACCCTGCTTATTACAATGCTTGCATATGGATTAAGAAGCAATGAATTTAGAATCATGTTCACTAAAGCCAGTACAAGTGCAGAACCAAAAATCATGCTGATGATTGTGGCAACAAGTCCAAATATGAAGCCAAAGAATACGGTAATGATCATGATTGCAATGACAGTGAAGAGTAAGATTCCGATGAATCTTCCCCATCCTAAGTTCTTGATCAATGCCCATATTTCCTTGAATCTGAACGCTGCAGCCAATTCATCATTCTTGACCATATGACATAATGCAATTACTTCCATCAATGCACAGAATACTGCAAATACGATTGCAATGAGCAAAATGATTCCACCTATTGCATTTACTGAAGCTCCAACTGCCTCATTTACAGTCAACATAAATCCAAGTAAGAATAATATAATAGGCAAGATGGAATAAGCTATTCCAACAATGAATGAACGAACACCTTTCACGAACAATCCTTTGATGTCTGAAAAGCCTGGAAGTTCGAATTTTCCTTCCAAAGCATATTTGATGACATCGTAGGTGTATCCTGAAGCGAATATCATCAATATAAGTGTTACAATCCATGACAATATGATCAATGCCATATTATTTGGAGGAATTGCTGCTAAAGCCCCTTGAACTGTATCCAAAGGAGCAAAATCTGACATGACCCTTATGGAATCAAAAACCAGATATTCCATTGCAAATGAAACCAAACTTGAAATGAGAAATATAATACCTAAGGTCAAAACCTTTTTCCAATCATTTAAAGGATATTTCAATCCTTCTTTCACTAAATCAGTAATACTAGCCATAAACTCACCAATATAAGAAAAAAATAAATAAAAATTAATTTATTTCAATCACCTAATGAAGATTGTAAATCAATCCGCTTGCTCTTGATTGCAAGATCATGGTAAAAGGACTTACAATGAATAACATCACAAAGTATGCTATGAAGAATCCTGCAACAAAGATTCCTCCTGCTGCTTCGCCAAATCCTAAAGTGCCTGTAATGATTCCAAAGAATCCGAATACAAACAAGATCAATAGGAAAACAGTTGCTGTAATTGCAAAGCTAATGACAGCCAATCCGAGATAAGCACCTATGCTCCTTACAACACCGACAGACTTGATGATTTCAATGATCTCATTGAAGTCAAATGCCTTTCCAAGTGAACCGTCATAATTTGCCATGTTTGCCACACCGAACATGCTCATGAGATAAGCGAATACAATAGCTACAACGGTGATGATGGAACCGATACCCATCAATGCGGATTCACCGTATCCTCCAATTGCACTGGATACGATTGCAAACAATATGAAGATTATGAATGGAACCAACAGGTAGACCAGATAGACCAGGACAACCTTTATCCCATCTACAAACATGTCAATTATGTTGTCAAATGCTGGCAATGGATCATTGCCGTTTATCATACCTTCTACAGAGATCTTGGTAATCCTGTAGGAATAACCGTAAATCAGGAATATTGGAAGGAAAAGGAAACTCAAGAAGTAAGTCACTCCCAATATTAACAATGTCTTTAAGTCTTTAGCAGAATATTCTAAAGAATCCTTATAAATGTCTAATATCATTTTTATCTAACCCCTAAACATATTAAGTCAATAAATAAATCTGAATCAAAGTTATTGTTTAACTTTGATATCTTTTAATTTTTAAAGTTCGTCATCACTAAATTTAAAAATATCCTCTATACTTAAATAGGAATCCTTATCTTCGCCATAAGTGGCCTCATTCAGGATCCTTGTAATCTTATAAGCCAAAAGTAAAGAGGGATTATACCGTCCGTTTTCCAAGGCATTGATTGTCTGACGGGTCACACCGGCTGATTCGGCCAAATCCTGCTGACTCATCTTGATCTCCTGCCTCAAATATCTTATAATTGTTTTCATATAATCACTTTAAACGATAGCTAATTAAATATAGATTATAAAAATGTAATAAATACATTCCAAATGTAATAAATAAATTCCAAATGTAAAAATTATATTACATCTCTATATGTAAAAATTATATTACATCCTATATAAATCTTTCGATGATTTTGGTAAAAATAGTTGATTTAAAGCAGAAAAAAAAATAATTTAGGAAAAATAGTAAAAGAAATTAAAATAATAGAAAGAATAGAAAAATAGTAAAAAAATTATAAAAAATAAAATTAAAGCATTCAAGCCGTTAATAGCTTAGTCTCTTTAAAGATATATAAAAGTATTAAAAGACCTGCAATGACAGAAACCAACAATGTTATAGGCAAAACTGGCATTTGGAACAAGAAGGCATCTGAATTTGCCGCTTCAAGAAGGACCGCCACAAGATTGTTTATGAAGTGAATTGACATTGTCATAAGAATATTGTCTGTCTTCAAATAGACAATGCACATGCACATTCCGAATAGGAACGCACTGATCATTCCACCGAATTCATGTCCGATAGCGAAAATCGCCGAAGATATGATCATTGCAGCAATTATTCCAGTCCTTATTTTCAATCTATTGAATAGAACTCCCCTAAACAGCAATTCCTCAAGGATAGGTGCAAATATTATTGAAGAGATTGCCTCAATAATGAAAGCAATCGGATCAACAAAGGTTGGAGTGAAGTCCAACAATGGCTCCATATCTGGAAACAAAGTGCCATAAAGTGTATCAAAGCTTGAAAAGAAAGCCACTACGATAAATGCAAACAGGATATTTATTAGGAATATGTAAAGTATTTCCATACTGTTATCCCTTTCAAAAAGCTTTGAGAAGTCATTTCCCAATCCATGAGTGCCTCTTAAGGCCCAGATGAAGAATATCAATATGAAGAAAAGGAAAGGAAATAGCAGCAGATCCTCATTTTCCGCAAGTGGAGGATATGATAAGCCAAGTGCTACAGTCAAGATGAAAGCAATCACAATAGCTATAGCGGCTTCCCTTATCCTTATTGTCCTAAGCCTTACATTAAAGTCAGTTACATCAAAGTCCATTTTATGCACCAAATATAATTAAAAAATGATTTTAAATGAGTGTTTTAAATATTATTGGCTTAACATTTATAAATCTTTTCAATTAAATCTTGAAAAAATATGTCCTTATTTCAGCTTATAGGTGAAATAAAGAATGTAAACTGGAATGAATATCAATGAAGAGAGAAGCAAGAGACCCATTAGGCTGCTGAACTCGCCACCTATCAGGAGATATTGGAATGGAGTGTATACAATGAGATAAGATAGTAGATTGTATAATGAATGAACCACCATATTCAACAGCAAATTGTCTGTTCTTGAATATAGGATGCATAGAGTCATTCCCATTATGCATGTATAGGTTATATGTGCAATATGGTCCGGATAATTCAAATGGCACAATCCGAAAATGATTGATGAGACAATTAAACCAAATACGAAACCTTTTCTGATTTTCAACCTGTTAAATAAGACTCCTCTAAAGAACAATTCCTCAGATATCGGTGCAATGATAATTGCTGAAAACATTTCAACAAAAAAGACCAAAGGATTGCTTGAACCACTCGCAATATCCATTAAAGGCAAGGAAATTGAATTGATCATACTGAAAAGCGAATCCAAAGGGGAAAACATGGTTTGAATGAAAAATGCTATAAAAATGTTTGCAATTGCTAAAATCAAAACCCTTAGAATATTGCTGGTCTTAAAGAGATCATTGACATCCTTATTGAATCCTGTTGTGCCAAATGTGGCAATCAGGAAGAATACCATCATGAAGCAGAAGAAGAGAATATACTCAAACTGTGGAGAATATACATTCAAGTAATTCTCAACAAATCCTGTCAGTAAAAATGAAATGACCAATGCAATGCTTAACTCCCAAAGCTTGATGGTTCTAAGCCTTACATTAAAATCCTTAACGCTGAAATCCATACATATCACCCAATAAATAAAATTATATCTAATAATAGTTTATTATAGTAATTTATAAATCTTTATGAAAATTTTAAAGATATCTTAAAAATATTGAAAAATAATATTAAAATTGATAAAATATATTTAATCTAAAATTCAAAAATAGATATGTATTTTAAAAAAATATGATTTAAAATATTAAAAAACATTATATTTAATCAAATTATCTAGGAATTATAGGAGAGTTTAGATGGCAATACATCCAATTGAATTTAGATATGGAACTCCAGAAATGAAAAGAATCTGGGAGCAAGAGAACAAGCAGCAAAGAATGCTAGATGTTGAATCTGCATTGGCTCAAGCTGAAGGCGAGCTTGGAATTATTCCAAAGGAATTTGCAGATGAAATCAAGGCAAAAGCAAATACAAAATATGTTACCGTGGAACGTGTAAGCGAAATTGAAGCTGAAACCAAACACGATATCGCTTCCCTTTCAAAAGGATTAAGTGAAGTATGTGAAGGTGAAGCAGGGGAATACGTTCACTTTGGAGCAACCTCCAATGATATTGTAGACAGTTCAAACTCATTGCTCATTAAGGATTCAATCGAAGTCCTTGAAGAAAAGATCGAAAGATTAACTAAAATCATTCTCAAATTGGCAGAAGAAAACAAGACAAAAGTATGTATTGGCCGTACCCATGGCCAACATGCGCTTCCAACAACATATGGTATGAAATTTGCCCTTTGGGCAGACGAACTCCACAGGCAATACGACAGGTTATTGCATGCAAAAGACAATGTTTGTCTCGGTATGATGGACGGTGCTGTAGGAACCACCGCTGCACTTGGAACCCAAGGTTGGGAAGTTCACAAAAAGGTATCTGAAATTCTCGGACTCAAGCCTGCTCCAATCACAAACCAAGTGCTTCAAAGAGACAACCATGTAGAGTTCATAGCAACATTGGCAAACATAGCAACCACCTTAAGCAAAATAGCTCTTGAGGTAAGAAACCTACAAAGAACTGAACTTCAGGAATTAGGAGAATTCTTCGACCCTGAAAAGCAAGTTGGAAGCAGTACCATGCCACATAAGATGAATCCAATCACTGCTGAAAGGATCTGCGGTGTTGCAAGAATCGTCAAATCCTATGTGAATGCAGCTATGGAAAACAACCCTCTCTGGCACGAAAGGGACTTGACCAACTCCTCATGTGAAAGGATCATGTTCCCTGAAGCTTGCATTCTCTGTGATTACATCTTGAATCTTACAATCAAGCTCATGAACAATCTCATCTTCTATGATGAAAACATTGAAAGAAACTTGAACTTGACCAATGGTCTTATCATGGCAGAAAGATTGATGGCAGAACTTACCAGAGCTGGAATGGGTAAACAGACCGCTTATGGAGTTGCAAGAAAGAACGCCATCAAGGCAAACAAGGAAAAACTCCTACTTGCAGACCTAATCCTTGAAGATCCGGAAGCAAGCCAATTCCTGACAAAAGAAGATGTTGAAAGAATCATGGATCCTCATACCTATATCGGTTCTGCAGAAATAATTGTTGATGAGATTTTAGAATCATCTAAAGACTGGTTTTAATTAACCAGTTATTTTTTTTCTTTTTTTATTTTAACTATTTTTAAATTTTTTTCTATTTCTCTAATTTTCTACTTTTTTAATATTTTAAACTATTTTTAAACAAACTTATAATTTTTAATTAACTATTTTTATAACAAAAACTAAAATAATTAATATGTTTAGAGAAATGAGAAGAAAGAAACAAGCATTAACTGAAGAAGAATGCATTGATATTCTAATTAACGAACCTAGAGGAGTCCTTGCAGTACTTGGTGATGATGATTATCCTTATGCCGTTCCTTTAAGTCATGTCTACGTGGATGGAAAGATATACTTCCACGGAACAATCAAGGACAGCCACAAAAGGGATGCAATTGAAAAACACGAAAAGGTTTCCTATTGCGTGATTGACAAGGGAACAAAATCAGAGAGCTGGTGGTACACATTCAAAAGCGTAATTGTCTTTGGAACAATGAAAACAATAAAAGACAAAGATACAAAAATAGAAAAGTTGACTCATTTGGGAAACAAGTTCTTCCCAAGTGAAGAGGAAACAAAGGACGAAATAGACAGATTACTTGATGTTACAGAATTATATGAGATAACAATTGAACATATGAGCGGAAAGACAGTTGAGGAAAAATAATTAAACATCGGCAATATCCTTTATTACCTCACCAGCAATCATCAATCCAGCAACGGGAGGCATGAAGGAAACACTGCCCTTGACTTTATGCTTCTTTCCATTTTGGTTTATTTCACAATCATTTGTGTTTATAGGATGTTCCTTTGAATACAAGACCTTTAATTTCTTTATATTTCTCTTTTTTAAATCCTTTTTCATTATTCTGGCAAGGGGACAATATGAGGTCTTGTAAATGTCATCTATTTCAAAACTTGTAGGATCCAGCTTGTTTCCAGTACCCATACAGGACATTACTGGCACGCCAATTTCCTTGGATTTGCATATGATTGCAATCTTAGCCATTATTGTATCCACACAGTCAACGACATATGACAAGTCCTCTGTAATGATGTCAGATTCTGAATCAGCAAGATAAAACTCATTATAAATTTCAACATTGGCATCAGGATTGATGTCCAAAATTCTCTCTTTCATGACATCAACCTTGTTTCTGCCTATTGTTTTTGTTGTGGCGATTATCTGCCTGTTGATGTTGGTCTCATCGACCTTATCGAAATCCACTAGAACAAAATTGCCTATACCGCTTCTTGCAAGCCCTTCGCAGACGAAGGAACCGACACCTCCAAGGCCAAAGACAGCAACTTTGGCATTCTTCAGTTTTTCCATTCCCTCATTTCCAATCAGCATTTCTGTTCTTGAAAACTTCTCGTCCATACAATCTCACCAAAAAATATAATTTAATTTAATTAATTATATAATAATTGAAGTTAAAAGAATAAAAACTTAATGTTAAAATAAATAATCGGGATTCATATGATTATAGACACACACTGCCATATCTACAGAAGTGAAATGGAAAATGCAGAGGAAGTAATAAGTGAAGCTGCAGATAATGATATAATTCTAATATTGAATGGCACTGATTTAAAAAGCAATAAGGAAGCATTGGAACTGGCTGAAAAGCATGAAAATGTCTATGCCGCTTTAGGATATTTCTACACTTTTGCAGATGACATAAGAGATGAAGACATTGATTTATTGGACAAACAACTCAACAATGAAAAAGTAGTTGCAGTAGGAGAAATAGGTCTCGATTATTACAAAGGAAAAGAAAACAAGGAAAAGCAGATAGAACTGTTTGAAAAAATGTTAAACCTATCAGAAAAACATAATCTCCCAGTTATAGTGCATTCCAGAAAAGCAATGCAAGACACATATGATACATTAAGAGAACATAATGTATTTGGATCCATGCATTCCTATTCCGGTTCGGCTGAAATGGCAGATGAATTTATCAAATTAGGTTTCCATATTGGAATAGGTGGAACAATCACTCATAAAAATAATAAAAAGATAAGAAAAATGCTAAGTAAAATAGGCATTAATCATATAGTTATAGAAACAGATTCCCCTTATCTGCCACCAGAAGAAAAGAGAGGGGAAGAGAACACACCACTAAACATAAGATACACAATAAGTAAGATAGCTGAAGAGTTAAATATTGAAGAAGATGAAGTAATAAAAATAACTGCAGTAAATGCTCAAAGCCTATTTAAAATTAACACTCCATTTCCCAAAATATTATAAATTAATTCTCTTTTTAAAAAATTACACTAACAATCGTTAGTTTTATATATTAACACCACCATAATAATATATGAATTTAACTAACAATTGTTAGTTTATAAAATTAATGATGAAATGAGAAAAGACAATATTCTATTTTAGTTAAGGAGAAAATATGGCTAAAAAAAATACAAAGATGAGGATATTTGACGTTTCCATTGACTTATTCTCAAAATACGGATACGATGGAGTGTCAATACGCCAAATAGCTAAGGAAGTTGGAATAAAGGAAAGTTCCATCTATAACCACTACCAAAGCAAGGAATCAATTCTAGAATCCATATTAAGCTACTACATCAATGAAATGCTTAAGGAAGAAGCCCCTGTAATGCAATCCAGGGAAAATCTGGATATGGATTTTGACCAATTCTATAAGGAGGGAAGCGATAGATTCATCTTAAAATTATCCGAGCCAAAGATGATGAGGATTACAAGAATCTTTTTGGTCGAATCATATCACAATGAAAAGATAAGGAATTTTGTAAAGGAAGCAATCATAGGATATGCAATAAAAGGATGGCAGGACCTATTTGAACTGATGAAAGAGAAAAGATTCATCAAGAAAGATGCTGACATAAAGCAGCTTGCAGAATCATTTTACTATTATGGGCTATTCCTATTGTATGAACATTTCATAATCAATTATCCTGAAGATGATGAAAAGTTCCTAAAGGATTTCGAAAAGAGAACAACAGCCCATATGAAATTACTCTTCAATTCCGTAAAGATAGAGGATAAAGGGAAAAATAAAGATGACAAATCAAATGAAGAATCCATCAGATTGGAAGAAGAGAATGATTACTTAAAAGTGGAAAATCTTGTAAGGGATGCATTCTGGAATGTCTATCGTCCTGGAGCCTATGAACATTATATCGTCCACAACTTAAGGGAGGATGGCAGTTTCATAGAGGATTTGGCATATGTGATGGAAAAGGATAATGAAATCATAGGGCATATAAACTATTCAAAGGGCCGATTGAATCTTTATAAGGAAAACAGATATGGAGTAGACATTAAACTAAATGAAGGAAGCAAGGATGCTGTTGTCTTGGGCCCAATAGCTATAGATTCCAAATATCAAAAGCAAGGCTATGGCTCTAGATTAATAAATCATACATTAAGACTTGCAAGGGATATGAACATTCCATTCATCTTTGTAATCGGCGATGAGAACTATTACAGCAGATTCGGATTTGAAAGTGCATCCAAATACAATTTCTTCCTGGATGGAACGGATACAAATGAAGAAAATCCATTTTTCATGATAAAGGTCTTTGAAAACAAGTTTAAAGATATCGATTATGATAAGGGAATATTCCACAATCCAAAAGTCTTTTATGTTGATGAAGAAGAAGTGGATGAATTTGACAGGAACTTTGAATATAAGGAAAAGAAGGTCCAAGAGGGACAATTGGAAATATAAATAAAACTCAATTAAGGTGTAAGAATGAAATATGTTATAATCAACGGATCTCCAAGAAAGAAAAATACATGGAGCATGGTAAAGCAGGCAAAAACCAATTTAGGAGAAGATGCGGAATTTGAAGAAATTCAATTGATGAAGGCAAAGATACCAATGTGCAATGGCTGCTTCAAATGCATAATGGAGACAGAGGAACACTGCCCTCACCACGAAATAGTAAATCAAATCATAGAAAAGATAAAATGGGCAGATGGACTTATAATAACAAGCCCGGTTTATGCAATGAACGTAACCGGACTCATTAAGAACTTCTTCGACCATACCGCTTACCTCTATCACAGACCGGAATTCTTTGACAAGAAGGCATTGATCGTTGTCTCTACAGCAGGAGCAGGCCATAAGGATGTAGCAAAATACATCGATGAAACACTGAGACATTGGGGATTCAACAAAAACTATAAGATAACTTATGCATGTGGTGGAAAGGACAGCATAAATACAGAAGAAATCAATAAAACAGCTCAAAAATTCCATAAGGATGTTAGTTCCAAAAAGCTTCACCCCCCAAAATTTATGGACATCATATTTTACAATGCGTGGAAAGCAATGGCACTCACTAAAGATCCAATCAAACCTGATGCGGAATACTGGAAGAGCACCGGATTGGTAAATCATGACTTTGCTCCGGAAGTAAAATTAGGAATCATAAAGAAAATATTCTCAAAGATAATGTTCTTTGTTCTTAAAAAAGTAATGAAATAAAATTCATAATAGATTTATTGAACAATGAATAAAATATCAATTGCAACTAAAAATATCAATGGTAATCCTATGAATCAATCCAAGAATCCTAAACAATCCAAAAGAATATTCTACTATGATGTCCTTAGAGCATTGGCAATTATAGGAATCGTATTCTGCCACGCTTCAGTATCATTTGTATCAAGGGATATAAGCAGCCCTAATCTTTATATTTCTGTATTCTTTGACTGCTTTAGAGATTTTTCAATCCCTATCTTTGTAATGCTTAGCGGTGCATTGCTTATTGGCAAAAAGGACACATTGGTAAAATTCTTTAAAAAGAGATTGTCAAGACTGTTCATTCCTTTCCTGTTTTGGGTATTGGTTTACATAATATTTACAAACATAATGAGCCAAGGATTCAATTTAGACAGTGCAATTAAAATTTTCTCCGGAACCGCTGGAACATTGGGAGTGCATTTCTGGTTCGTTTGGATGATTATAATAACTTATGTCGGCATATTCATCATAAATAAGATAATGCAGATGGAAAGCAAAATAAGCGATTTCAATAAGAAATTCATTAGCATTCTAGCAATATTGTCTGTAATCTATATTGGAATGAGCCATTATCATTTATTCAATCCATACAGTCCTAGATTGACTTATTACATTTCATTTTTAGCATACATAATAATAGGATACTTCTTGGCAAAATGTGACTTTCTGGAAAAAAGAATTGATAAGAAATATCTTATAGCTATAACAGCCTTACTATTTATAGGATCTTATCTTTGGTACATATTCTGTTTTGTAGTTCCAAGGTCACATATGGTTCATCAATTCGTTCGCTTAAGCTATTTCAACTTACTGATATTGTTCATGTCTGCAAATCTATTCCTATTGTTCAAATATATATCAAAGACCAAATCATTCTCAGATATGGAAAGTAATCGATTAGGAAATGCATTAACAACAATAAGCAATTACAGCTATGGAATTTATCTCATTCACTACTTGATCTTATATTGCATAAAAATCAATTTAATAAAGATAATCAACTTCACACAAGGAAGTTCCTTGATTTGGATACCGGTTTTAGTGATTCTTACAACAGCAATAAGCTTGATAATTCTAATAATTTTAGACAAGATTCCATATTTGGATAAGGTAACTGGAAAGAAATAATTAAAAAAATAAAACTAAGATTTGTTAAAAAAGTGATTTTATGATTGGAAACAGTTGGGATAAAGCATTGAAAGAGGAATTTGAAAAGGAATACTTCCTAAAAATAAAGGACTTTGTAGAAGAGGAATACAGAACAAAAACAATCTATCCTCCAAAGGAAGAAATTTTCAATGCCTTCAAGCTATGTCCGATAGAAAATGTGAAGGTGGTCATTTTAGGCCAGGACCCTTATCATGAAAAGGGACAGGCTCACGGCCTTGCATTCTCAACTCCAGAAGGCCATCCGATACCAAGATCACTCAAGAACATCTTCAAGGAGATAGAATCAGAATACAATTACCCTATACCTGACTCCGGATGCCTTGAATCCTGGGCAAAACAAGGAGTATTCTTACTCAACACAGTTCTCACAGTTGAAGAGGGAAATGCAAACTCCCACAGCAAATGCGGTTGGCAGACCTTTACAGACAATGTGATTAAGATTTTAAACAATCAGAATAATCCTATTGTTTTCCTATTATGGGGAAAACAGGCTGAATTAAAGGAAGAGCTTATTACTAATCCAAAACATTTAGTTTTAAAATCCTCTCACCCAAGCCCATTTTCAGCAAGAAGAGGATTCTTTGGATGCAATCACTTCAGATTGGTCAATGAATTCCTAAATGAAAACAATCTGGAAGAGATTGATTGGAAACTTGATAAGAAATCTACTGGACAGCAGACTCTTTTTTAATAATTTAATTGGATTAAACTTATCTTACCCAAGTTAAAATAAATATAATAAAATACTATAAGAAACAAAAATAGAATAGTAAATTTATTGTATTTGTTTAAAAATCAATTATTTTAACTATTTTTTCTAGGTTAAGACTATGGCAAACAAAAATGTTGAACTGATGAGAGGAGCTCCTGAAATAGCTGTAAAGAAACTTGCCATTCCAATCATGATATCAATGCTGCTTACAGCATCCTACAATATCATCGACGGAATATTCGTAGCAGGTCTCGGACAGGCTGCAATAGCTGGAATAGGCTTTGTAACCCCTATTTTCATGATAGTAAACGGAGTTAGCGTAGGACTTGGAAATGGTGCTACAAGCAGTATCAGTCGTTTTGTAGGAGCTAAAAACCATGAAGGGGCAAACAAGTCAGCCACTCATGCCCTTTTAATATTTTTAATTGCCTCCATAATCTTGACAATCGTATTCCTTTTCATACAGGAACCCCTTCTTAGAACCTATGGAGCAAGTGGCCAATCCCTTAAGGAAGGGCTTAAATACGGTACCCCATTATTCTTAGGGCTGTTCACATTCATGTTTGCAAATGGTGGAAGCGGCATCCTTCGTGGGGAAGGTGATATGAAAAGGGCCATGTATGCGGTTATCGTATCAGTCATATTGAATACCTGCCTTGACCCTCTTTTCATCTACACATTAGGACTTGGTTCTGCAGGAGCATCACTTGCAACAATCGTAAGCTCAATCGGTTCAGCTACAGTGATCATGTACTGGATTCTAATCAAAAAGGACACTTGGGTTCATGTGGAACTTAAAAATTTCAAATTTGACCCAAAGATAGCAAAGGACATTCTAAAAGTGGGTATTCCCGCTTCAATGGATATGCTTATGATGTCACTTGCAGTTAGCCTATACCTAATCTTCATTTCTACAATCGGAGGGGAATTTGGAATAGCTGCATTCACCTCAGGCCAAAGACTTTACTTGTTTGCAATCATGCCTCTTACCTCCATTGGAAGTGCAGTGGCTGCAGTGAGCGGCAGTGCATTCGGTGCAAGAAATGGAGATTATTTATCAAGAACACATATCTATGGAGCCAAATTTGGAATAGCCTTTGGAACCGTGGTTACAATAATCCTTGTTGCATTTGCGCCTCAACTGTCAACAATGTTTGCATACACTCCTGAAACTGCACCATTGGTTCCTGAAATCACACAATTCCTAAGAATAGCCAGCTTATGCCTACCTCTCACTGGAGCTGGAATGTGCTCAAGTTTCCTATACCAAGGAATCGGTAAGGGAACAATAAGTTTGGCTTGGACAATCATCAGGGAAGTCATCTTCACAGTTACCGCAACATACACCCTTGGAATAGCATTAGGATGGGGACTCATCGGTATCTGGGCAGGTCTTGCCATAGGAAGAACACTTGCAAGTATCTTGAACTTCTCATTTGCAAGATTCACCATAAAGCACATAAGAGAAGAGTTTGGAACCTAATTATATAGATTAATCAAAGAGTCTAAACTAAACGCCTTCAAGAAAAACTATTTAAAATCAAATAGTGAAAGTAATACTATGGAAGGAAAAGCTTTAGACAATAAAACACGTAACTTAATACTTATCTTATTTTTAATAGGAGTGTTCATGGGCTCATTGGACACTGGAATAATAGGCCCAGTGCTTCCTTCAATTGAACAGAGCTTCCACCTGACAAGCCGGGAATCAAGTTGGATATTCACACTTTTTGTAATAACATTCATGATCGGTTCTCCTGTCATGGCTAAATTCTCAGACTTCTATGGAAGAAAAAAGATCTTTATCCTCGATGTATTGCTATTTGGAATAGGATCCTGCCTTATTGCATCCGCATTGAGCATAGAACTTATATTCTTAGGCAGAATCATACAGGGTTTCGGATGTGGAGGAATATTCCCTGTAGCAGGAGCATTCGTAGGGGATGCATTTCCACTTGAAGAGAGAGGAAAGGCATTGGGAATCCTTGGAAGCGTATTTGGAATCTCAGCAATCGGAGGACCGTTGGTCGGAGCCGCATTGATACCATATGGATGGAACTGGTGCTTTACAATAAACATTCCTATCGCAATATTTCTAATAGCTTTCGCTTGGCATATCCTTCCAAGCCAAGAAAATGAAAGAAAGCTGAAAATAGACTATTTGGGAATCGTAATACTGAGCCTACTTGCAGTATTTTTAGCCTACGGCCTAAATCAAATCGATTCAAGCAATTTCATAAGCAGCTTATTGTCTATAAAGGTACTTCCATTCCTAATTGCATTCATAATTCTCATACCAATTTTCTTAAAGATAGAAAAAAATGCAGAAGAATCCATTGTGCCAATTCACATGCTGAAAAACAGCGAGATTAGAATCGCATGCATTGAAACCCTATGCTATGGAATCATCTACTCCTCAGCGATTTTCATCCCATCCTTAGTAATCCTTTCAATGGGATTGAATGACCAACTTGCAAGTCTAATGTTGATTCCAATTTTAGGAACCAATGCTGTTGCAGCACCGATATTCGGCAAGCTTTTAGATTCCACTGGATCAAAAAAACTTATGTCAATGGGGACAATGCTTTTAGCTATTGGATTGATAGCTATTGCAATCTATCCAAGCAATCTGGTATTCTTCATAATAGCAGGATGCCTGATTGGAGTAGGGCTTGTAACAATAATCGGTGCTCCTTTAAGATACATTGTTCTGACTGAAGCAAAGCCATACGAGAGAGGGGCAGGACAGGCTATCGTAAATATGCTCTCTAGTGCGGGACAATTGATAGGTGGTGCTCTCATTGGAGGAATAATCGCATCTTTCTCTGGAATTATCGGTTATAAGGTCAGCTTGTTTTTAGCTGCAGTAGTTGCACTGATTGCATTTGCATTCACCTTAAGACTAAAAAGCCGTGACGAGCAGATAGAAACAATGAAAGCGAACCAATAGATAAAAATACAAAATCATTTCACCTTTGAAATTAAAAAATAATAAAAAGATTTAAATAATTATTAAATATAATTATATAATCAGTATTAAAAATAGATTTTATTTTTAAATCAATGAGAATTTTAAAGGTGGTTTAATGAGAATTAAATACCTGTCAAGACAAGATATTAAAATCATTTTGCACTATCTTGGATACATTATGGTAGGAATAGGGGCAATACTGATGGTTCCCATTATCATAGATGTGCTCTCTGGGGAATATGTGTATCATATAGGATTGATTCCACCTTTAATTTCAATTGGATTAGGCTATTTCTTTGTTAAAGTATTCAGAAAATACAATAAGCTTAGATCAAAGCATGCAATGATCATATCAAGCATATCCTGGCTATGGGCAGGATTTATAGCTGCAATTATAATGATGCTGGTTTTGGACGTATCATTCATAGACGCTTTTTTTGAAAACATTTCCGCATGGACCGGGAGTGGATTGACCATGTTCAATGACGTGGAATCCCTACCTATGTCAATACTATTCTTAAGAAGCCTTGAACAATGGATTGGCGGACTTGGAGTGGTAATCATTTTCATAAGCCTAATCATAAAGCCAGGAACTTCCGCATATAAGTTATATAAATCCGAAGCAAGGGAAGATAGATTAAAGCCAAGTATCAAACACACTCTCGAAAAGGCTATAGAAATATATTTTGCCTATACACTATTGGGCATTATCTTATATTTATTGGCAGGATTGCCTCTTTTCGATTCAATCAATCTGACATTCACCACAATATCCACTGGAGGAATGTCCATTAAAAATGCAAATGTCGGATTTTACAACAACAACATAGTCTACCTAATCACAATGTTCCTAATGATATTAGGTGCCACAAGCTTTACAGTCCATTATAAAATGGTCAAAACAAAAGGAAAGGCAATGTTTAAGGATATCCAATTCCAATTCCTCATTGCAGGCATAATAATTGCTGGAACATTGGTTGCATTGATGGCACACATTGCTCCAATGAATGCCATCTTCCATGTAGTTTCTGCAATAACAACAACCGGAGCGAATATAGCCACCCCAAGCGATATGGCTTCCTGGGGATGCCCGGCATTGATAATCATAATGATATTGATGGTGATGGGTGGTTCTTCAGGATCAACTGTAGGTGCTGTAAAGCTCATTAGAGTCATCACAGTATTGAAAAGCACAAGCATTGCGGTAACAAACATTATCTCCCCTGCAAGAGTTGTAAGCACAAGAATCAAATCCAAAAAGATCAATGAAACAGAAATGAAGGAAGCTTCATCATATATTGCAGTTTATCTGTCCTTTTTGGCAATATCCTGGATAATAATGACCTTTTATACAAATGACCCTATCAATACACTATTTGATGTCACCTCTACAATAGGTAATATCGGATTGAGTACAGGGATAATCAATGTTGACTTGAATACATTCCCTAAGATATTGTTGATATTCCTGATGTGGTTGGGAAGATTGGAAATCATTCCTATCCTAATGACAATCCAAATAGGATTTGAAACATTCGATCAAAGTATAAAATTAGTGAAAAGGTCCATAAGAAATAAGATAGGAAATTAAAAAATAGAAAATCATGATAAAAGATAAAAAACTAGTAAAAAATAGAAACAATAATTCCATCATTTAAATAAAAATAACGATTAATTAAATGATAGAATCATTAAAAACTTTATCGTTTAATTGGTGGAACATATCGTTTTAAGAGCAATGACAAACTAATCACTGTAACTGAACTTAATGCCATAGCTAAACCTGCCCATTCTGGACGGAAAATGATACCAAAGAGTAGGAAAAGCAAACCTGCAGCCGCTGGAACAAGGAGCATATTATATGCAAATGCCCAAAAGAGGTTTTCCTTGATCCTTGTCATAACCTTTTTGGAGAACTGGATTGAAGCTACCACATTTTCAAGGTCTCCTTCCATAACTACGATATCCCCGCTTTCCATTGCAATGTCTGTACCATTGCCCATGGCAACACCGACATCCGCCTGTGAAAGTGCAGGGGCATCGTTGATTCCATCACCTACAAACAATACTCTTTTTCCTTCATTCTGAAGTTCCTGGACCTTGTCAAGCTTGTCATTAGGCAATACATTAGCCATCACATTGTCAATTCCGACAGCATTTGCCACAGTGGCAGCTGTCTTTTCATTGTCTCCTGTAAGCATATAGGTTTCAATGCCCATCTTATGCAATTCATCAATGGCCTTCTTGGAACTAGGCTTGAGCTTATCCATTAAAGTGATGATTCCTTTTATTTCACCATCTACAGCCATTGCAATGGTTGTTTTAGCTTCTGAAACAAAAGTATCAAATTTATTCAAGACATCTTGTGAAACTTCTACACCCTCTGCTTCCATGAGCTTAAGGTTTCCTGCCAATACAGGTTTTTGTTCACCATCAATAGCTACATTTGCCTTCAATCCCTTACCTGTGACATTTTCAAAGTCTTCAACATTGAGTAGAGACAAATCATCCTTTCCTTCATTTGAGAGTTGAATGTTATTGGCCTTGAATCTATTCAATATTGATTTTGCAATTGGGTGACTTGAATTGTTTTCAACACTTGATAAGATTTGAAGGAATTTGTCCTCTTCCATGCCAAATGTTTCTATGTCTTCAACTTCAGGTTTTCCTTCAGTGATTGTTCCGGTCTTGTCAAATACACATACATCAACGTCTTTAGAGCTTTCCAAGGTTTCTCCATTCTTGATGAGTATTCCATATTCGGCAGCTCTTCCAACACCTACGGTAACCGCTGTTGGAGTGGCAAGGCCAAGTGAACATGGACATGCTACTACAAGGACTGAAATAAGGCAGGTGAGTGCAAATAGCAACCCTGAATGGGCTACAAAGTACCATAACAGGAATACTATGATTGCTATTGTAAGAATTACTGGTATGAACCAACTTACGATTTTATTGGCCAGTCTTTGCACCGGAGGCTTGGATCCTTGTGCCTTTTCCACAAGCTGGATTATCTGGGATAAAACGGTTTCAGATCCAATCTTTTGAGCTTCTACCTTCAATGCTCCATCTTGGTTAATTGTACCTGAGAAAACATCAATTCCCGCTTTCTTAAGCTTTGGAACAGGTTCCCCAGTAATCATTGCCTCATCAACATAGCTTTCACCATCAACTACGATGGAGTCTGCAGGAATCTTCTCACCTGGCTTTACAAGCAGGATATCCCCAATGTTGATGTCTTCAATGTCTATTTCCTTTTCCACATTGTTTCCTTCTGCATCAGTGGTAATCAATGTAGCGGTCTTTGGCTGAAGACCGATAAGCTCCTTAATTGAAGATGAGGTTTTCCTTTTAGCCCTTGCCTCAAGATATCTTCCTATGGTCAAGAATGAAGGAAGCATCACTGCAGATTCATAGAACATAAAACTTGAATCCAAAACAATGCCGAATGTGCCTAAAACGCTTGATACAAATGCCACAAGAATACCCATGGAGTACATTACATCCATATCCAAGTTCTTATGCTTCAAGGAGTTCCATCCTGCCTTCAAGATTGGATAGCTGACATAGCAGAATGGGAAAATAGCTATAATTAGGGATAACTGGCCCATTGTGAGTGGAGGTATTGTAAACTTGAAGTGCATGATTGCCATCAATATTCCGGCAAATACCAAACCAACTATGATTCTGTATAGCTTTCCTTGAAGGTCCTTCTGGTATCTTTCCTCTTCATCCATTATGTCCAAATCGCCATCAAGGCCAAGATATTCAAATCCAAGCATTTCAATGGTCTTTTGAATCTCCTTAAGATTCAACATGTCCCGATAGTATTTGATTGTGACCTTTTGATTGGAAAGATTGGCATTTGCTTCAACCACTCCATCAACACGTGGCAAGAACTTTTCCACATTGTTTACACAGGAAGCACAATGCATGCCGTCAATTTGAATGACCACTTCATCCTTTGGAACTGTAAATCCTACGGATTCCACAGTCTCATCAATAAGATCAGGAGAAATATTTCCATTAAGCACCATATGTGCCTTATTGGTGTTCAAGTCCACATTGATGGATTCAACTTCATCAAGCTTACCTAGAGATTTCTCTACAAGCAATGAGCATGAAGAGCAATGCATTCCATCCACTGGAATATCCAATTCCTTTTGAGCCATATGAATCCTCTTAAATCAATAATTTTAAAAATAAAAATAAAAAT
>NZ_JAFQQZ010000024.1 GCF_017410345.1 Methanobrevibacter sp. | reverse complement strand
TTTATTTTATTTTTCAAGTGATAAAATGGCAAGGATAGTGGCTATCATACCAGCATACAATGAGGAGGACGCTTTACCTGATGTAATAGCTAAGGCCTTGAATCATGTTGATGAGGTTTTGGTTGTTGATGATGGAAGTAAGGATAGAACTGTTGAAGTGGCTATTGGAGCTGGTGCTAGAGTAATTAGCCATAGCGTTAATTTAGGAAAGGGAGAAGCTCTTAAATCAGGTTTTAAAGCCATTAAGGATGATTCAATCATCATAACAATTGATGGTGATGGTCAGCATAATCCAGATGAAATCCCTGTTTTGGTCAAGCCAATCATTGAGGATGGGGCAGATTTGGTCAACGGCAGCAGATATATTAATGGCCGTGATGAGAATACTCCTGCTTATAGAAGAGTGGGACAGACCATTTTAGACATTGCGACCAATATCTCTGCAGGAATCAAGGTTACAGATTCTCAAAGTGGATTTAGAGCATTTTCACCTAAATCTAGAAATGTTTTCAGATTCAAGGATACTGGCTTTGCCATTGAAAGTGAAATGCTTGTCGATGCTTCAGAAGCTGGTTTAAAAATAGTTGAGGTTCCTATTACTGTCCGTTATGATGTTGATGGATCAACAAAAGACCCTATTACTCATGGGGTAACTGTCTTATTCAATATTACTAAGGATAAAGTTATTAGAACTTTGAAGAAATAGACTTTTCAATGATCTTCTTTTAATAATTAAAAATAGTATTGTATCTTTCTTTAATAATTAAGAATAGCTATTAAAAATAATAGCTAATCTAAAAGGTTATTATAATCTAAAATGATATTAAAAATAATTAGAATCGTTTTGGCTTTAACTTTTTGGTTTTCTCTTTACTTGCATTCTTAGCTTCTTTTGTATATTTATCACAGATATAATTTACTTCCCCAATCTCACGGACTTTTCCGTTTTCAATCCAAATGGCCTTATCACATATGGATCTTATTTCAGATATTGTGTGTGATACAAGCAGTACAGTTGTGTTGGATTCAATTAATGAGCGAAGTTTCTCCTTACTTTTCTTCTTGAAGTTAATGTCTCCAACTCCCAATACTTCATCAAGAATCAATATATCTGGGTTTACGATTGTAGCAATTGAAAATCCAAGTTTGGATAACATACCTGATGAATAGTTCTTTACAGCTAAATTAATGAAATCTCCAAGTTCGCTGAATTCTAAAATTTCATCATATTTTTCCTTTAGGAATTCTTCGTCATATCCGAGAATTGCGCCATTTAGGAATATATTTTCTCTTCCAGAGTAGTTTTTGTCAAATCCCGCACCTAATGATAATAAAGGAGCGATATTTCCATTAATGATTATCTCTCCCTCATCAGGGGAATATACTCCGGAAATAAGCTTAAGAAGTGTACTTTTTCCAGCTCCGTTATATCCGATGATTCCTACCTTTTCACCTTTATAGATTCTAAATGAAACATTGTCTGTAGCTTTAAAAAGAGTTTTCTTTTCCTTATTTCTTTTAATGGTTCTAATGACGTATTCCTTCAGATTATCAATCTTATCATTGCCGATCTTAAAGCTTAAGCTTACATTCTTTAATTCGATGGCAATATTATCATCACTGGTTGTCTGAAGATAATTCTGATTTTTATTATATTCTTCAAGCAATTTTGCTTTCTTTTCCTTATTTTTTTGTTTTTTAAGGGCTTTTTCTTCTTTTGCCTTTTTCTCTTCAGATTTTTTTGCTTCAAGCTCTTTTTTCTCTTTCTCTTCTTCAGATTCTTTAAAGTAGTAAGTGATAAGTGTTGTATTTTCGTATTCTTCATTACCTTCAAAAATAAGCTCAATTTCCAAATCTTCATCTTTAATATTATCAAACAATATTTCAAATATGCCTTCATCGTCGGTTTCATATCTTTCAGAATTTATTTTTTCTTCCTTTAGATTATATGTATTGCAAATAATGTTCTGATTTGCCAAAGCTTCATCAGTTTCAGTCTTTAAAATTGCTTGGAGAGAAAATGTATTATGGGCTGATGGAATGATCTTGGTTTTTATTTTATTATCCTCATTTCTATTTTCCATATTATCTCTCCTTATTTGGCTTTAATAAATTCTTTTTAAATTTATAATTCTAATGTGATCTTATTTTGATATTTTACGAACACTATTACTCCTATAATGAATATTATTATAGAGAATGCTATGGTTGTTAACATTATTGTTTGGGAAGGGAATCTTCCATACATTACAAATTCTCTGAATTGCGCAATAATCCCATATACCGGATTAAGTTCCATATATCCTCTGATAGGTTGTGGAACAATGTCCATAGGATAGAATATTGCACATGCATATACCAGTAGGCTTGTGAAGATTTTATATAGATATTCAATATCAGTAAATTTGGTACATACTATTGCTAACATCAATCCAACTCCTGTAATGAGTATGACCAATGTTGCAATTGGAATAATGGCTAAAAGTGACATTAAATAGAATGGAGCTCCAGTAACAATCATAATTGCTATCATAACGATTAAGGACATCAAAAAGTTTAGGAATTCTGAACATATTCCGCCTATTGCAAATATATACCGTGGAATGTAGATCTTCTGTAGAATACTTCTATTGGATTTGATGGACTTCATTGCTATTTTTGTTCCACTATTAAAGAAATCAATTACACAACGGCCTGCCATAAAGTAAACAGGGAAATTCTCGATACTTCTTGTAAAGAATGTAGAAAATATTGCTGTTAGCAATACCATTGTGATTAATGGATTTAAAAAGCTCCAAAGTATTCCCAATACGGAATCTTTATATTTGGTAGTGAAATTTCTTTTAATGATTTGCTTCAGCAAAAAATTTTCACTAGTTCCTTTTTTTAGCATATCTAATGTCATAGTCTAAACCTATTGATTATAATTAAATAATATAAGATTATAGTATTATTTTATGAAATATGTGTTAATATATTTATTAAGTTAATTATTTTAGTTTATATACTTTTTTATCTTTTTAATCATATTTAATTATATATTATTTAATTTGATGCTTTCTATCAAAACTTTTCATGTTTTGAAATTATACGCTATTAAAATAATTACTGTAGATGATTTATGGAGATAATTTTTCAGATTGCTGTTTGAAAATATTAAAGATTAAAATTATATTAATAATGACAAACAATATTATAATAATTGAAAATATTTTATTCCAAAATTTTAAAAATCAAGGAGAGATAAAATGAAATTTGAAGATTTAATGGCAAAATGTCCAAAATGCGGTTCTACTGACAAGACTGCTCATAGAAGATTTATAGACAATCATCATGCACATGCTGAATTGAAGGAATTCAAATGTGACAATTGCGGATATGTTTTTGAAACCGGAAAGGATGTGGAAAAGTCCGAAGAGGAAACCATGAAAAAAGACTTGATTGGTGAATTAAATAAAAAATTATAATATTTTAATCGTTTTTAAGATATTCTTTGCAAATACACTATTTTGAGGGATTAAATGACTTTTCATGTAATGATCATACCTACTTTAGGATGCCCATCAAACTGTTCCTACTGTTGGGGTTCTGAAGAAAATGCAGAATTGATGGATATTGATGTTATCAATCAGATTGTCAAGTGGCTAGCCAATTTTAGAGATGAGCCTGTCCATTTCACATTCCATGGTGGCGAACCTTTGCTTGCAGGCTATGAATTCTATGAGAAGGCGCTTCCAATGCTTAATGATGCGACCACACATGAAACTGAAGGTTTTTCCCTCCAAAGTAATCTATGGCTTTTGGATGAGGATATGGCTAAACTCTTCTCAAAATACAATATTGCCGTAAGTACAAGCATTGACGGTCCAAAGGAGATAAACGATTTTCAAAGAGGTGAAGGCTACTTTGATAAGACCATGAAAGCCGTTAAACTGGCTACAGACAATGGCATACAGATTAATTTCGTATGTACTTTCACTTCATATTCAAAGGAATTCTCAGATGAAATCTATGATTTCTTTAAGCAAAACGGTTTAAACCTAAAGATTCATGCAGCTTTGCCATCCTTGCGTGGAGACAATGCAGATCCGTGGGCACTTCCTCAAGATGAACATGGGAAGCTCTTAATTGATTGGTTAGACAAATACTTGTATGACTTGGATAAGTTTGTCATAATGGACTTGGACCACATTGCAAAAAGCACTCTCAGAAGGGTGGGAACCCTTTGCACATTCAATGATTGCATGGGAACCACACTTGCTGTCGGCCATGACGGTTCAATCTATCCATGCTATCGTTTTGTTGGAATGGATGAATATATCATGGGAAATGTTTACGATGAGCCTTCCATGGAGGAATTGGAGAAATCCGATGCCTGGGAAAAATTGATGGAATTCAAGAGTTTTGTTGATGAGGACTGTGCAGATTGCAGGTTCATTAAATTCTGCAGAGGAGGATGTCCTTATAATGGAATTGTAGCAACTCAATCTCCAAGAGCTGTTGACCCCCAATGTGAAGCCTATAAGATGATTTTCGGTGAAGTTTCAAGAAGAGCCAATAAAGATTTTAAAAAGAATGCAATGGCGGCATTCGGTGGTGCTCCAAGAGTTAGAAAAGAAGGAGAGCCTTTCTCCATTATGGATCTGATGACTAAATTATAAAACAAGCTTTTTAGCCTTCGGCCAAAAACCTTGACCAAAATTCTTTCCAAAACTCTAAGTAATAAATCTTTTTTTCAATTATTTTTATTTTACAATTTTTAACTATTTTTTAACTATTTTTCCATTTAAGACCTTTATTTCAATTATTTTCATAGTTAACTATTAATAATATGTAAATTAAATAAATAGTTATATTATATTTTATTTATGATTCCAAGTGGATTGTAGAGTTAATATAATTTTTAATTGATTTATAAAATATTTTAATAATTTAAACTTATATTTATAGAGGCATGTTATGTTTTTTAAAATTAGGAGAGACACTTTAATAATTTTATTATTGGCTTTTATCTTAATTGTTTGCGGTAGATTGATTATCTATGTGGCATACGCATCCTCTGCTGAAGTCGCTGAAGGGGTACCTATTGCAGGTATAATTGTTAAGGGAAATGACATAGTTCCTATTGACAGTATTCGTTATAATGTTCAAAACTCCGGTTTGAGAGAAGGCAGTTATATCGATGGAGACATTCTAAAGACATCCATACGGGAGCTGCCTGTGACTGAGGCCGAGGCGAATGCGGAGAAATTCGTTCGAAGATCAACAATCCCCGGTACCAAGATTGCTCCAATTGCAGGAGCTGACGTTAGCGTAAACAGGGACACCGGTATTGTCACCGTAACAGTTATTGAAGATTTCTCAACTATCAATATTACAGGTAATAAGACCACTTCAACTGATGGTTCCAATCTTGAAAAATCAACAAGTGTTTATAATTATAGCATTGCTGGATAGGAGGTTAAAATTTGAGTAAGAATTATAATAGAATCATTGGCTTGATGTTTTTAGTTTTAATGCTCTTTTCAGTAATTGCTTCCGCTTCAGCCACTTGTAACGTAATTGTCATTACTGATCCAAGCGGTGAGGATCCGAATGGTGCTGCTGCAGGGAGTATGTCCTTTGCTAACAACATGTTCCAATCATCATTCATCATGTCAAAGAATGATGGTTATGCTGTGCTTTCCGGGGGTGAAGGTAACAGTACAGAAAGGAACTATGCGATTATTGATGCCCTTGGCGCAATGCAGCATGGTTCAAGCCCAGCGGCTGCCGCTGCTTTAGCTGGAGGTTTTGAGGGTATTCGTTTGCTTATTGGCGGGCCTTCAATGGGAGCAGCTATTGGAGGAAGTTTTAATGCTTATCTTGTTGTTGTGGATGATGCCGGAACCATTAGAGTCACTCACCATGAAGGTGGTGTCGTACAATTACCTCAAGGCTCCAAAGGAGCTATTATTCACTTAAGGAACAGTGAAGGTAACCCTAAATCAGGTACTGCAGACCGTGTACGTAGAGAAACTGCAGTAAACATCGGCAAAATGATTAGGGACGGTTATCCTGCTACCTATATCGTCGGTAAAGCTATGGAAGAAGTGGCTAGAGATTCCGGTGAGAAATACGGTGGGGGTGCAGTAAACCTTGTTTCACTAATCAGCACTGGAGACATGTTCGTACCGAAGGAAGTCAATACCACTGGTTATCCAATGGATGAAAACTACTCCAAAGCATGTTTGAACTGTGGTTGGGCTACCGGTTATCCTGATGCGGAAAACTATAATGTCTGTCCAATCTGCAATCATGAATTGGAGGTTCGTTCCGCTACAGATGTTCTGATTGATGAGATTACAATATCCAAGGATGCCGTTTCAGTTTCCGTTTATGGAAGTGAAAAGGCCGGCCTGTCCGATATTACCCGCGAAGTGGTAAAGGCATCAGTCAAGAAGTACGGTTATAATGCTTCGTCTATAGCAGGTTCCATAAATAAGGGTATCAACAATGGTCTTATTGTTGGTGTTGACTATGTGGAGCCAAGCGATTTGAATGTAAAGCCTGACGTTCGTGCTGTAGGTGTATATTATAATCCATTGCCTAATGGAAGAACTTCCCCTGCATGGAACTTGCCTATCAATTCCATTGTGCTTACAATTTTAGGTTCCATTCAGACAGCAATAGGATTTGTTTTAATAGTCTTGGTGGTATTCAGAACAAGATTGTTGAAATCATTCAGAGATCGTGTTTCATAAACCAGCTTCACGGACTTCAGTCCGTAGAACCTGGACCAAAATTCTTATCACTTGTTAGGAGTATAGCTCTTAACTGTTTTATTTTTTACTTTTTTCCATTTTTTATATTTTTTTCATATGATTTTTTAAAATTTTTTACTAATTCATTCAGTTTTTCTATTGTTTCTTATTTATTTTTCTATTTATTTGATTAAAATTAATTATTATTCAATTTTTTTAGATATTCATTTGTTTTTATTCAATATTTTAAATATTTGTGTTTATTTTTGGATTTAATTAGTTTTTAATAGTAATATATTTAAATAAAAAAATATAAATTAATAATAGATTATTGAATAATACAAATCATTTTTTTATTTTTTTATTATATGTTTATAGGGATAATATGGCTTTGGTATTGATTAGAGGAGAAAACAATTCAAAAATTCTTAATGCAATTGCAGATCTTGAAAGACACGCGAATTTGAACTTAATTACAAAACCTAAGAAGATAGATGCAAAATATGCTGATAAGATAGTTGAAAACATATTGAAGGCACCATTAAGAACCAAATCACAGGTGGCTACCGCATTCAGAATTAAAGAGGATACCTCCACAGCAATCGTTCAAGTCAAGAAGATTCATCCTCCGGCACATATCGTTGTAATAAGCAATGACTATGATGATTATAGGGAACTTAATAAGACAGTGAACAATGCACCTATATTCAAGGGCTATTATTCTGGCAAAAGGCAATCAACCCAAATGAAAGATTATAAGACCAGTAAAAGTGGAAGCAAAGAACCTGTAAATGATTACAATTAACTCCAAGCTTTTTAGCCTTCTGCCAAGCTTTTTAAACTTCGGCTAAAAACCTTGACCAAAAATATTTTGAATTTTTTTTACTATTTTTTATAATTCTTCACTTTTTTGCTATTTTCCACCATTTTTTAGCTTTAATTTTAACCATTCTCATTTTCATTTTTCTTGTCTATCTTTAAGTTAACTCAGTAAATAAGATATTAAAATTAATTAAAAAGTATTAAATAATTCAAAAATCATATATTTAAACATGAATTGTGAAATATGTGGTAAACCTATAGAAGGTAGACCTATAAGAACAAAAATAGATGGTTCAGTTTTAGAAGTTTGCAAGGAATGTTCTAAATTCGGAAGAGTTCAAAAGGACACTCCTCTTGAGAGGAAATTCGTTTCAAGAAACAAAAAGGGCAACCCTCAAAAGAGACCTCAAGCAAACAGGCAGAATGTTCAAAGAAGACGCAGAGAAGAACCTATGGATGAGCTTGTAGAAGATTACAATGTATTAATCAGAAAGGCAAGGGAATCTAAAGGTTGGACAAGAGAAGAATTAGGTGCTAAGATGTATGAAAAGGTTTCAGTAATCAACAGAATTGAATCTGGAAAGATGGAACCGGACATTAAATTAGCTAAAAAGTTCGAAAAGACTTTGGGCATCACTATCATTGAAAAATATGATGAAATGGATTTGGAATCATTTAAAAGTTCTGCATCAGGTCCAAATACATTAGGAAGTATTGTAAAGATCAAAAGGAAATAATCTTGCAATATTTCAATTTCATTTTTTCATGATTAATATTCTATTTTTTTCTATTTTTTAGATTAATTTTTAATGAAATTATTTTTCTTACTTAAATTAAGAAAAACTTTATATATTACTATGTATAAATTATTTTATAATCTACGAATATTTAGATTCAAATAGAATTATGATATATAACAATTATTATAATCTCTATCTATACTTAAAATGTAAAATTGTTGTAAAAATATGATATAAAATTAATTAGTACATTTGAAAACTAAATTTAAAATTTATATAGTTGATAACTAATTTAAAGGAGGAGTGTATTATGGAAGATTCTCCAAATGAAGTTCAAAATATCCCAAGCCCTACTAAAATAAAAGAAGTAGATGAGCCTAAAACTGTTGAAGAACTTCAAAAAGAACTTGATTTGCTAAAAGCAGAAAATACAAAAACCAAACGTAATCTCATGTGGAAGGTTAGAAAGCTTGAAAAAGACAAGATTCTAACTGAAAATGAAAAGATTCGTTTAGAAAGAGAGTTAAAATCATTAAGAGGTGAAGTTGAAAGATTCAGATCACCTCCACTTATATTGGCTACCATTACTGAAGTCATTGATGATTCAAGATTGACTGTAAAAAGCAGTACTGGACCAAGTTTCCTCATTAACTATTCCAAGTTCTTGGATGAAAAGTTATTGAAACCAGGTTCAAGAGTAGCTTTAAATCAACAAACCTTCGGTGTTGTTGAAGTATTGCCATCTGAAAAGGATGCAAATGTTTCCGGTATGGAAATTGACACCAAACCTGATGTAACCTATGATGTTATTGGTGGTTTGGATGATCAAATCATTGAAGTCAAGGAAACCGTTGAATTGCCTTTGAAACACCCTGAATTGTTTGAAAAGGTCGGTATTGACCCACCTAAAGGTATCCTATTGTATGGACCTCCTGGAACCGGTAAGACCTTGCTTGCAAAGGCAGTAGCTAATGAAACCAATGCAACATTCATTAAGGTTGTTGCTTCTGAATTCGTTAAGAAATACATTGGTGAAGGAGCAAGAATGGTTAGAGAAGTGTTTGAGCTTGCTAAGGAAAAGGCACCAAGTATCATCTTCATCGATGAGCTTGATGCAGTAGCTGCACAAAGACTTAAAAGTTCCACCAGTGGAGATAGGGAAGTTCAAAGAACTCTTATGCAATTGCTTGCAGAATTGGATGGATTTGAATCCCGTGGAGATATAGGTATCATTGGTGCTACCAACAGACCG
Source organism: Methanobrevibacter sp. (assembly GCF_017410345.1). Classification (NCBI taxonomy): domain Archaea; kingdom Methanobacteriati; phylum Methanobacteriota; class Methanobacteria; order Methanobacteriales; family Methanobacteriaceae; genus Methanobrevibacter; species Methanobrevibacter sp. Next base: position 2,390 of record NZ_JAFQQZ010000024.1, on the reverse strand, counting down.
GATATCTTAGATCCAGCATTGCTCAGACCTGGAAGATTTGACAGATTCATTGAAGTTCCAGCTCCAAATGAAGAAGGCAGACTTGAAATCCTTAAAATCCACACCAAGAAGATGAACTTGGATTCTAAAATCAATCTCAATGATATAGTTGCCCTTACTGAAGGATTCGCTGGTGCAGACTTAAAGGCTATCTGTACAGAAGCAGGTATGTTTGCTATCCGTGAAGAAAGAGACCATATCATTATGGCAGACTTTGAGGATGCTATCAATAAGATTTTAGGTAAAAATAAGGAAGGTCAATTAGATGACAATGGTGGAGTGATGTTTGGTTAATTCCAAATATTGCTTTATTTTATAATCTGATTATTTTTCTTTTATTTTTACATTATTTTTTATATTTTTTAATTCAAAAATCATTTATTTTTAAATTTTAATTTTATTCTTTAACTTAGTAAAAATCATATAATGGCCTGTGATGAACCCTATGAGCTCTGATACGTGATGAATGATGGGCGATCTGAGGCCATTTTATTCTTATTTCTTTTTTTAAATCATTTAAACAAATTTAAATTTTTTCAGAATATTTTTCAGTAAATTTTTGCTAAACAAGTTATTTATCATTTTTATTCTAAAATTGTTGAACAATTAAAAAGTTTAAATACATTTTATTATATAACTATTATTAACAATTGAAGGAGGTAAAAGTTTGACAAATCTATCTAATGAAGAAAATTTCCTTAAGTTTCAAGAGGACATTAAGTTTTTGATTAACTCTGAGATTCGTTTAAAGATATTAGGCTGTTTATACAATTCTAGTGCTTCAATAAAACAGATAGAAGCGAAAACAGATTATAGTTATAGTTCAATTCTTGACAATATAAACAAGCTAGAGCAAAAAGAATTTATTTATAATATAGACGATAAGTTTTATTTGTATAATAAGACAAGGGTAAAATTAATTAATATTCTCTATTTTAACAAATCTGCTAAGTTTTTAAGAGAAAATGCTGATTTTCTAAATCGCTCTCTTTTAGATATTAATATAGATAGCATAAAAGATTTATCTGCTCTGGATGGGTCTAGATTAATTGAATCCACCAGCACTGATTTATTTAAGGCTACTGAGATATTTCAACGTTCTTTGATGGGTTTTAAATTTTTAAAGGGAATTTTTCCATATTTCCATCCAAGGCATCATGACATTATCAGCTATTGGATAGATAATGATTGCACTGTCGAATTGATACTTCCTGATGAAGTTTCTGAAGCTGTAAAAAATTTCATTATAGATTATGTTCCAAAGAGCCCTGGAATTAAGAATAGATTTGTCAAATTAAAGCCTAATGACCATAATATCCAATTTGCATTTACAGTTTCTGACAAATGTTTAGTTTTGGCTTTCTATACTAAATCAGGGCAATTCAATCAAAATTCAGTATTGGTTTCAACTAATCCTGAAGCTATAACTTTCGGATTAAAGCTTTTTGAAGAATATGAACAATTATGTGGGCCTTATGTGTCATTGGAAGACATTATTTATCCTAACGGAAGGGGGGATAATTATTAGTGAAGAGTTCTTTGAAGGAATATGTGATTTGGCAGATTTTAACTTACTGAAATTTGTTGTCAGCTCTGAATTGCGATTGAGATTATTGTTTAGTTTGTATGAATCCTCCAAATCAATAAAGGAATTGGAGGGAGAGTTCAATAGAAAATCAGGAAATATTTCCAGAGGGCTGAATGAATTGATGTCCTGTAAATTAATCGAAAGACTTCCAAATAAATTGTATGTCATCTCATCAATAGGCTTTTTGCTTGTGAAAAATTTGGAAAATCTGATGTTCTATTTTGATAATATTAATTATTTTGAAGAATTTAGTGAAAATCATTCCTTAAGGTCTATTCCTAACAAATTTTTAAAGGAATTGTCCATTTTCTATGGTTCTACATTAGTTGAATCAACAATTACAGAATTCGCAAAGCCTATTAATATGTATTTGGAAAACATTAGGAAATCTACTTATATCTGCATGATTTTGCCAGTTTTCTCTAAACTCTTTATGGATGCTATTGCTGAAGCATTAATTGAGCATGATGGCTATTTGGATATAATCACTACAAAAAATATCTATGATTTAATTATTAAATCGGATAATGAAAAATTGTTTAGGAGTTTGATGAGGGATAAAAAGATCAATCTTTATATTGTCGAGGACATGCCAAATATCTTCTTCACGGTCACAGATGTTTTTGGTTCATTATTCCTTTTTTATGACGATGTAGTGTTTGACAATTCTCAAATGCTTCTTTTAGATGGTGAATCCAATTTAAATGATGCTTATAGGTTCTATAGGTTTTTCAAGAATGAAATAGTATAATTTTTTATTTAT
>NZ_JAFQQZ010000023.1 GCF_017410345.1 Methanobrevibacter sp. | reverse complement strand
TTATTAACATTATTATATATGTTAACTCATTGCATATAAACTTAATTTAAAAAACTATGAAAAAAATAAATTTGTAACTCAAAAAATTGAAAAAAATTATAAAAAAATGAAGATGAGTCATAATGATATTACATCAATAATCCTGCAGCTATAATTTGAGTTATCACTTTTTTAAGATAATCTGAAAATTTGAAAAAATCTGAAAAAAATAGCTGGTGTCATTTAAAGTGTAAAATTTGAGTTACAAAATTTGAAATTAAATTTTCAAAAAATCTGCAGAATCCAAAATGATATTAACATGATTTTTATTATAAAATATGAAGATCATGGCCGAAAAAATAAAAATTGAATAAAACTTGAAAAAAGAGGGAATTCATATACATAAATGTACAAAAATATAGCATGTAATATCATTGAGTTATCGTTGTATCTACAAAAAGTTACAAAGAGCATTGAAAAAATTGATATAAATAATAGTTTAAAATAATTATTTTAAAAAAATAATAATTTATTAAAGTTTTTTGAAAAAATAACTAAAAAAACTCAAGTTTAAAAACAAAATAATGAATTTAAACATATTTTTAAATTTTAAAGTTTTTTTCGAAAAATTCCTCCTGATTTCTGAAGTAATACTTTTTTAAGATAAAAATATCATGAAAAATCCAAAAATTTTATATATTGTAAAAAAATAAGTGAAAAAATCATATACATTATACAAAAATAAATTTTAAAAAAAGTTCATGGAAATAAAAAATGGAAAACATATAGAAAAAGTAGAAATAGAAATCTAATTATAAAAAAATTTTTAGAAAAAAATAAAAATTTAGTCTAACTCTGCTATATTTTTAGTGAAATTATATGCAAAGTTAGGACATGAACAAGCATGAATGTGAATATAATTAGCTAAAGTGTTCCTAACACTGACACCATCCATATTATTCAATACACCTCTGCCTCTAAGCACATCAAATGCAAGATCATCTGTACTATCAATATTGAGCTTGGTGTAATGGAACTCATGCGCTCTGAAGATATCTCCCTTTTCAGATATGAGATTGTCCCTATTTGACCTTGCCACAACATAATTCAATCCCTGAACCTTAGGAGTCATTTCAGCTGCGTATGGGATAGCATTAACCATTCCAAGACCATCAATGGACTTTGATAAATAGATCAATCCACCACATTCACCATATATAGGCCTATTCTCCTTATGAAATTTATTGATGGATTCCAACATTGATTTATTCTCTGACAAGTCCTTCTTGAATACTTCTGGGTATCCTCCACCAATATAGAGAGCATCAACATCAGGAATTTCCTCATCCTTATATGGGCTGAATGGAACAATCTTGGCGCCATTGTCCTCAAGGGATTCCAATGTCTCCTTATAATAGAATGTGAATATCTCATCCAAAGCAACACCAATCTTTAAAGGAGTCTTATTCCCTGTCTTCCATAACTTACCTGGAGCAGATCCATTGGTTACTTCCAGATTTATCACTTCATTATGCTCCTTATTGAACTCATCCTCATGAATGGACAAATCAACGCGATGACCATTATCTTCCATGGATTCAATGGCCTTATCTTTATTGTCTCTTACAGCAGATTTGCTGGATGTCTTCATAATATCCTTAAGAGCATCCAGGTCTATATATTCCTCAGCAATCTTTCCCCAAAGTTCAATGTTTCTATTGATTTTTTCCTTTTCAAGAGCAGGGACCAAACCAAGATGCCTTTCCTCCACTGCAATCTCTTCATTTCTTGGAATGCCTCCTATGACTGGAACGTTAGCCAACTTTTCAACAGACTCCTTAGCCTTAAGGTAATGCCTTTGTCCTTTGACCTTATTCAGGATAACCCCTTCAATTCGGATGTCAGGGTCAAGAGCCTTGAAGCCCAATACTACAGCTGCCGCACTTTTCACCAGGCTTCTTGAATCCATTAGCAAAACAACCGGTGCATCCAAGGCCTTGGCGATTGAAGCAGTATTGCCTATATCGCTGATAGGGCTAATCCCCTCATATAACCCTCTTACACCTTCAATGATACCCATACTTGACTTGGATATCTTCATTGCCCTTTCAAATGAATTGATTATTTGAAACTCATTCATGAAAAAGGAATCCAAATTCCTTGAAGCATTGCCAGTTGCAATGGTATGGTAAGATGGATCTATAAAATCAGGGCCTACCTTAAATGGCTGTACGTTTTCATCTTGAAGTGCCTTCATGATTCCTGTAGAAATAGTGGTTTTACCGACAGCACTTCCAGTTCCAGCTAGTACGACTTTCATAATATTAGATTAGCATATATTTTATTTAAAATTTTCTTATCTTAGACGAAATTGTTTTAAATTTTAAAAAGAATTCATAGAAAGTAATAAAAATGGAGAATTTTAGTTAAAAATGTAATAATTTTAAAAAAATTTTTGATGAAATTATCCAAAAAATAAAAATTGTTTAAAATGCTTTAAATTAGATATGGTAAACTATTTATGACTTATAATGAATATTACTTTTCAAATGCTCTTATTTAAATATTATAAGCACAAAAAATAAATATTAAAGTGTAACAGGTTTAAAAAAGGTTTTGTTTTTTAAAAAATAGAATCTTGAAATTTGTTACTGGGAGGTGATGATATTATAGGTAGTACAGATGTACAAATCCTCATTAGTACTTTAAGTCTTATTGTACAAATGTTGAACTTGTACATCAACAAGAATAAGGGAGATTAATTCTCTCTTATTTTCTTGTTTAAAAGTTTATTATCTATAATATATAAACCTTACCTAATTAAAAAAAGATTCTTTAAAGGTGATAGAATGTTAATCAAAGAGATAATAAATATCATATTATTGATCTTAGTGGCAATGATGATATGCATAAACTACAAACTAAACAAGGATGGAAATAAGGAAAGCAGAATATTGAGCATCGTTTCTTTAATCTTGGTTCTAATAAGCATAATATTATACTTTGTCTAAATATCTAAATTGGCAATAATACATATTGTTAATATTTATAAATAACAATAAAGATAATATTATTTGAAAAATAAGTAAATTAAATGAATATTTATTAAAAGAGGTAAACAATGTCTACATTAGAGAAAATGCAAGTTTTGGCAGACAGTGCACAATATGACCTGTGCGATTATGTTAGCCATAGCAAGAGCTCTCAAGTGAATCTTCCTGGAATCTACCATGCCACAGGACACAACGGATGCAAGATACCTCTTTTTAAAACTTTGATGACAAACAAATGCAAAAACGATTGCAAATACTGCATCAATCAAAGCAAACGTGATTTCACCCGTCTTGAACTAAGTCCGCAAGAGCTTTCAAGGGCATTCCTTCACTACTACAACAACGGTTATGTCAATGGTCTCTTTTTAAGTTCAGGAATAGGGGATACGATTGATGCCACAATGGAAAAGACCATAGAGACTGCTAGAATCCTAAGAAAGGACTATGGATATGATGATTACATACACCTGAAGATCATTCCTGGTGCATCAAAGGACTCAATCAAAAGGGCCATGAGCTTGGCAAATAGGGTGAGCCTCAACATAGAGGCCGCCACCAAAGACGGCCTCAGCGAAATCACAAGCACTAAGGACTACAATAAGGACATCCTGAAAAGGCTTGATTGGATGAATGACATCTCCAAAAAGAATCCGACCTTTGCAAAATCAGGCCATACAACACAGCTGATTGTCGGAGCGAATGATGAAACAGACCTTGAAATCCTTAAAAGAATGGAAAGTCTATACAAGAAAGTGGATCTTAGACGCAGCTACTTCAGTGCATTTTCACCTGTAGAGGGAACAGAATTTGAGAACAAGGAATCCTGCAATACAGCGAGAACAGCAAAGCTTTATCATGCGGATGCATTGTTGAGCGATTATAAGTTTGATGTGAAGGAACTTGTGTTTGATGAAGACGATAAGCTGTCATTGAAAGAAGACCCTAAGATCTTGGCTGCAAGGGAAATGAACATATTCCCAGTTGAAATAAATCATGCCTCCTATAAGCACTTGATCAGGGTTCCAGGAATAGGCCCTAAATCTGCGAGAATGATAATGAGAATCCGTAAGAACAAGCCATTTAAAAAATTGGAAGAGCTTCAAAGAATTGGGGTTGTTGTAAAGAGAGCAGAGCCATATATTAAATTGGATGGAAACTATCAGACTGCTTTAGATAATTATTAATAAAATTAATTCTATAAAATTCTATATATCAAATAGACAAATAAAAAATTTTAAAATTTTTTGCTAATACCATTAATTGAAAAATTGAAGGAAAGGGAAAAATGAATGCAATAAACATTGAAGACGTTAAGGAAGAATTGAAAATCCCTGATCAAATCAAAATCTTTGACACTACACTTCGAGATGGAGAGCAGGCTCCAGGCATAGCTTTAACTGTAGATGAGAAAGTGAAGATTGCCCAAAAGCTTGACGAACTTGGAGTGGACACAATTGAAATGGGTTTTCCAACTGTATCAGAAGGTGAAAGGCAAGCTGCAAAAAGAATGGCGGATTTGGGTTTCAAATCCAACTTATGCGGTCTTGCAAGAGTATTGGAAAAGGACATCGATGCAGTCATTGACTCCGACTTGTCATATGCTCACTTGTTTATAGGCACTTCCCCACTTCACAGAGACTATAAATTGAAGAAATCCAAAACCGAAATCATAAATCAGGCTGTTGAGGCAGTTGAATATGCAAAGGACCATGGCCTTACAGTGGAATTCTCAGCAGAAGACGCCACAAGGACAGAATTGAACTATCTGATAGAATTCTATAAAAGCGTTGAGGATGCTGGAGCAGACATCGTCAATGTTCCAGATACCGTAGGAATCCTGGTGCCTTCAACAACAAGGGACTTGATAAGAATCCTTAGAAAGAAAATCAATGTTCCTATAAGCCTTCACTTCCATAACGATTTCGGCCTTGCAGTATCAAACTCCATCATCGGTATAGAGGAAGGTGCTAACCAAGCACACTGCACAATAAACGGTATCGGTGAAAGAGCTGGAAACACTTCCCTTGAAGAACTTGTTGTAAGCCTTAAAATAGCTTATGGAGCAAACATTGGCATCGATACAACAAAGCTTTATGACACTTCAAATTTCATCGAATCAATTACTGGTATAAAGATGCCTCCAACAAAACCAATAGTTGGAGAGAATGCATTCGCCCATGAATCTGGCATCCATGTGGATGGAATATTGAAGAATTCATCCACCTACGAACCTATCCCCCCTGAACTTGTAGGGCACAAAAGAAGAATTGCACTTGGAAAGCATACCGGCCATGCCGGAATCAAATCCAAATTGGAGGAATTCAATCTGGAAGTTACCCCTAAGCAATTTGAAAACATCTACAATCAGGTAAAGACACTTGGGGATAAGGGAAAATGCATTACAGATGAGGACTTGAAGTCCATTGCAATCACAGAACTCTCCACAAGCGACAAGGAATACATCAAATTGCTTGGTCTCAATGTGATGACCGGTGAATCAGTGTCTGCAACAGCAACCGTAAAGCTTTCAATTGAAGGAAAGATCATGGAAACTTCCCAGATTGGAGTAGGACCTGTTGACGCAGCCATCGGCGCAATCAGATCACTGGTTAAGGAAACAGTTGATATAAGCCTTGAAGAGTACAGGCTTGAGGCGGTAAGCGGTGGTACAGATGCATTGGCAGAAACCTTTGTAGTGATTTCAGACAATGCGGGCCACAGGGCAACAGGAAGGGCTACAAGAGAGGACGTAATCATTTCAAGTGTGGTTGCAGTCATCAACTCAATCAATAGATTGTTGTCCATTGAAAAAATCAGCTGATTAAAAAATCAATTTTTTTTAATTTATTTTTTTTTTTTACAATCATTTTATCTGTTTCATAATTATGAAACATTTTTTTTCTTTTTTTATGAATTTTATAATTTTTTAATTTTTTTATTTTTGAAAATTTTAAAAAAAATTTAATATTTAAGAAATTTTTATTTTTCCTATTTTAAAAAATTATGACATTGAAATTATTCTTATTTTTTTAAAAAATTATCATCATATGGTGCCAATTATCAATGTCAAAATATTCCTTAAACCTGGTGCTAATCCTAATACAAATACTGTTAATTTTAATAGATTTTTTCTGGTCAAGTCATCGAAATATTGATCGATTATGTATAATACTGCAACGATGACTATAATTTTCATAGGAAACAGTGTAAGATATGTATCGAACAGCTGATTTAAGGCATTTGGTAAAACATGCTGTTCTGCATAATTGAAGTGCTCTACTGCAACATAAGTTGTTGATGCATCAAAGAGGTGGGCAAGAACAATTGAAAAATTAATTTTATATTTTTTCAGTTTTTGAGCAAATTGTGAAACATCAAATCTTAAATTATTGTTCTTAATGTATAAAACTAAAAATGCAAATCCAATGAATATTGCTGATGAGATTAACCATGTGATCAAAACATAAGCCATTGCAGCGAAATTTACATTGGAGAAAAAAATTATATTCGGCAATGAAAAAATTACCCCAATGAAAAACAATGAATGCCTATAATCAATATCCTTTTTATGATAAAGATAAATGCAGAATAAGAATGAGAATATTGTTATCAAACCTACAAGAACATATAGTCCTGGAGTGATTAGAAAAACCGTCTTCGGATAAATTCCATTATCCACCAAGGCACGTGTTGATGATCCTAGAAAAACAAATGGAATGATGGAATAGAAAATTGAAAGGGGGTCTATTTCCAATCTCTTGAACATTTTTATGATAGCTAAGATAAAGACTACTAAAATTAGTGTGTATACCACTGTATTGAAAACAGTGTATCCTGAGAAAAATGTGGTTTGTACAATATCTGGTAGAAAAGTGTCTGCAGTAGGCATATTATCATAAAATATATTTTATTCGTCCCTTTTCGGATACCTTCTAAGTACCTTTTTTACAAAGACTTCCTTAGCAACCAGGAAATTGCTGGTTCCATGACCCATTGCCTTGCAGCGCCTATGCTTAATGGCCTTTAAGATGCCATCTACAGAATCATATCCCTTGGTATTCACTTCAGTATATGCATCTCCAACGGATTCAAGGAAATGAGAATCGCTTGCCCCCAATGTCGCAAGTCTTTTATTGTAGGCTAAAGTCTCTGCCTGCTTATTTGAGTATCCGAAAATGTACCTTGCATTCTTTGTTTCAACTCCATCTACAATCAGGTTCTTGTCAACCTTGCAGAAAAGGCCATGCCTATAATATGAAAATGGATGAGGTACAATCGCAAGTCCACCTGCATCGTGTATCCTGTCAATGGTTTCTACAGCAGACAAACCCTTTGGAATGATTTCATCTACGCCCAATCCTAAAATATGGCCTTTGTCAGATGAAATCTCTATTGAAGGAACTACAATGATGTTTCCGCCATAGGACCTTGCAATTCTAGAGCCTTTGATTTCATTATGGTCGCTGATTGCAATGGCATCCAAGCCTTTCTTTTCAGCTTGAATTAAAATATCAATAGGTTCTGAACGGGAATCCCCTGAATAAACACTATGGATGTGTGGATCAAATTTCATATCATGCCTCTTTAAAACCAATTAAAATCAAAAAATTTTATTTAAGTTTTGAAAAAAATCTGTAATTCAATATTATCAATTGTTATTTTAGTATTAATGTATTATAAAGTTTTTTTCTATCTTGTTGAAAAGTTTTACAAAAATCAGCATCAACAGCTAAAAAAGTGTCTGTAGAAAATGAAAAAGTTGCAAGGAAAAACAAAAAAGTGATTGGGAAATGATGAAATTTCATAAAAAATATAATGAAAATAAGATAAAAGTAACTGGAAAATGATAAAAATTGAGAAAATATATATAAAAATCTATAATATAGAGAAAATATTAATTTTTTTAATGATTATATAGATTTAATGTATATAATTAAAAATATTATAAAATTTATTTAAATTATGTTAAATTTAATAAATTTCTTTAATTATTATTTTCTTCTTAAGAACTCCATAGACTTCACAAGTCCGACAGTTCCAGTCATCATCACATCTCCACCTGGAGCTGCATGGTAATAGTCAAGGTTTGTGCCTTCTATCAAAGCTCTCTTTGGACCTGCCACTATGACCTTTTCTATTTTTGATATAGGGTTCAATGCAAATGCGCCATGTCCCCCCTCATCATGGACGTCCTCGTGAGTGATGCTTCCATCTGCAAGGGCTATGACAAGCTCTTCAAGCCTTTCTGGAGTGAGATCCCTTGTGTGGTGCTCGAAAACGCCTTGTATCTCACCATCTTCTATGGATGCTACAGTGGTATGGCCGTTGCCTATATCCATAACAACAAAGCTGTTCAGCTTTAGAACTTCCTTATCGTAACATACTCCCGCTATTGATGCGAATTTGGTATCCATGAGGACCGGCTTGAACTCAGGATTGTCTTCAGCTAATGACTTGATGACTGATTGCATTCTAGTAAAGTACTTTGGCACCTCTTCAGCTTCCATTGCAAAGACTTCCGGCGGAAGCGGTTCTGGAAGCTTTTCCTTTATCTTTTCAAATCTGAAGTCCCTATCACCCATATCCTCACTGTATCCATGATCCTGAACAGCCACTATGAGCTCATCGACTTCAAGGTCCAAGTCAAATGAGGAGAATATGTCCATCAAATGATTTACATCCACATCCTTTAGGGATATTATAGTATAATTTTTATATTTTTCATCCTTATTGAAGGTGTTTTCATCAACAACTTCAAATCCATATGACTTTACCTGGTCGATATTGTCACGTATTGTTCTTGCTGCCAAATCCTCAAAAGCAACCTTATATCCCTTTTCCATATGTTCAAGACATCTGTCCTTGATCTTTCCACCGCCCATGATGACTCCGTCAAAGTAAATGTCGTTTTCACATTCGCTTATCTTTTGGCCGATTGTCAAATGAGGGGAAGGAATGACCAGTTTCATTGAATTTTCAATCTCCTTTTCACTGTCATAGAGCAAGATGTCTTCTGTACCGGTACCTACATCAATAGCTAAAATTTTCATAGTTTTCTATTTGTTTTGAAAATATTTAAATTTTTATAAAACAATGAAAAAATAGATAAAAATCGTTATATTTTAAAATAAAGTTAAAAAAATTCTTTTTTCTTGAAAATATATGTTAAAAAATAACTTAAGTTGCTTAATATTAAAGTACTATGATGTACATATTTGTACTACAAAGCTTTATATAGTACATTGTACATACTATTAGTACAGAATGATTTGGAAGAAGAAAATTTATCTAATTCCAATGTTCTAAAATTAGATTTCTAAAAAATTATCAAAAAACAAAATGTGATATTATGCAATACAGAATTGATTTAACTAATGATGAAGTACCAACCAAATGGTACAATATTAACGCTGATTTACCTGTAGAACTTCCTGCTCCTAAAAACAGTGAAGGAAAGGATCAAATAGGCACATTGCCTAAAATATTCGTAAACGAATGTCTTAATCAAGAGTTCGCTACCGACAGATACATAGATATCCCAAAAGAGGTAAGGGAACTCTACCAAAGATTAGGAAGACCTACTCCTTTATGCAGAGCAAGAGGATTGGAAGAGAAACTCAACACCCCTGCAAAGATTTACTATAAGCGGGAAGACACCTCTCCAACGGGTTCTCACAAGCTGAACAGTGCAATAGCTCAGGCATACTATGCTAAAAAGGAAGGTGTCGAAAGAATTACCACAGAAACCGGTGCAGGTCAATGGGGTACTGCATTATCCCTTGCAGCATCCATGATGGGTATCGACTGTACCGTCTATATGGTAAGGGTTTCATATGATCAAAAGCCTTTCAGAAAAACCATCATGCAATTGTATGATGGGGATGTTCATGCTTCTCCAAGTACTAATACAGAAGTTGGTAGAAAAGTGCTTGCAGAAACTCCAGACACTCCAGGTTCCCTTGGAATCGCAATTTCCGAAGCTGTTGAAGATGCATTGAAATACGATAATGTGAAATACACCCTTGGTAGCGTATTGAACCACGTTATCCTGCATCAAACAACCATAGGTCAGGAAATCAAATTGCAGCTTGAAAAGGCTGAAGCGGAACCTGACACAATGATTGCCTGTGTTGGTGGTGGAAGTAACTTCGGCGGATCCTTGTTCCCATTCCTTAAAGACAAGATCCAAGGAAACAGCGATACAGAATTCATAGCTGTAGAGCCTTCAGCATGTCCTACATTGACCGAAGGGGAATACAGATACGACTTTGGAGACAATATGGGATTCACTCCACTATTGAAGATGTTTACTTTAGGACACGATTTCGTAGCTCCTTCCGTACATGCAGGCGGACTCAGATACCATGGTATGAACACACAAGTGTCATTGCTTAAGGAATTAGGCTACATCAAACCTGTAACAGCCCATCAAAGGGATGTCTTTGCAGCAGGTAAGATGTTTGCAATGTGCGAAGGAATCATTCCAGCACCTGAAACAAACCATGCAATCAAGGCAGCTATTGATGAAGCTAAGAAATGTAAGGAAACCGGTGAGGAAAAAACCATTGTTGTCAACTTCTCTGGCCATGGTTTAATGGACTTCAAAGGTTACGCAAGCTTTATGGATGGATCTATGGAAAACTCCAAATAGCATCCAAGCTTTTTGAGCCTTTGGCTCAAAAACCTTGACCAAAACTCTTTTCACTTTAATGTGAAACCTCCCTCTTTTTTATTCTTTTTTTTTAATATTTTTATCTATTTTATCTATTTTTTCACACATTTTTTATAATACTTTTTAGTTATAAGTAATAAGTTATAAGTTATAAGTTATAACTAATAAGTTAAAAATAAAAACTTATAAATGATAAGGTATAAAGTAAAAGTAATAAGAAATAACTTAAAACTTATATATTATAAGTTATAAATTATAATATATAAGAAATAATTGCTAACTTTTTCGTTATAAGTTAGAAATTTTCATTAAAAAATCACTTTATTTTAAGAAAAAATACTAAGGAGAATTAATATAATGGGAGAAACAATTGCCGTAATGAATCAGAAGGGCGGATGCGGAAAGACCACTACTGTGGTGAACCTGGCGACATCACTTGCTGCCATGGGTAAGGCAGTGCTCGTAGTCGATATGGATCCCCAAGCCAATGCAACAACAAGTTTCGGAATAAACAAGACAGAAATCAAGAAGACAGTATACACAGCTTTGGTAAACGAATGCAGTGTTCAAAAAGCTACAATTCCAACAAAAATCGAAAACCTTTTCATACTTCCAAGCAATATTGACTTAAGCGGAATCGAAGTGGAATTGAGCAAGGAAGCAAACTATCACATTGCACTTAAAAATCTTCTTGAACCTATAAAAGGCATTTTCGACTACATCATTATAGACTTGCCGCCATCACTTGGTATAATAACTATAAACTCATTGATTGCTGCAGACAGCGTATTGATACCGATTCAAGCGGAATACTTTGCACTTGAAGGATTGGCAGATCTCATGAACACAATCAAGCTTGTGGAAACAAGACTAAGAAGTCCAACTCCAATAAAGGGCATACTCTTAACACTCTATGATGCAAGAACCAGGTTAGGCAGAGAGGTATATTCCGAACTCAAGAAATACTTCAAGGACAAGGAATATGTATTCAACACAACCATTCCAAGGAACATACGCTTGGCAGAGGCCCCAAGTTACGGAAAGCCTTGCATAGTTTATGATCCCCAAAGCAAAGGGTCAATAGCTTACCTGAAGCTTGCAAAGGAATTGTTGGAAATGGATGAAAAATAGATGATGAAATATTTTCAATTATTAAGATTACGATATTAGAATAAATTATTTGAAAACACGAAAGGGTTTGGTAAAATGGCTAAAAAGGAAAAGAATTCAGGATTGGGAAGAGGATTGGATTCCTTGATTCCAAATATTGAAGAGACAGAAATAGAAGAAGGCATAAGTTTAGAAGACATATTGAAAAGTGCTGAAGAAGACAGCAAGACTTTTGAGGAACTGGTTGAAGAAGTTGAAGAGGAATTTGAAGGTGAGGATGAAATTCAGGTTTTGGAAAAATCAGCTGATGAAGAGGAGGAAGAAGAAAAACCTAAAGACTCTTCTGACTACACAAATGTTTTCTTCAATGATGATGAAATAATCGCTGAGGATAGCGAAAATGATGAAGAAAAAATAAACTCCAAAACAAGTGTAAAAAATATTGATTCTACAGTTGATTTAAATGAAGAGACAGAAGAAAGTACCAAAATTATTGAAGCATCCGATGATTTAAAAGAAGTTGGTAGTCTTCTTACAGAAAAAGAGGAAAAACTGGTAGATGAAGTCATCGAAACTGTGGAAAATAATCCAAGAATCACATTATGGTCAGCAAGATCTGCAGCTGTGCTAAGGTACTTGAGAAAGACCGAACCTGAATTCAGCATAAGCAATGAGGCATCAAATCTGATAGATGCTGCAATAGCTGAAAAGTATCCTGAAATCTGGACACTATTCAATCATTTATAAAAATTTGTAAAATTTAGGATTACCTACTATAACATCAATAAATCAAAGGAATTGATAGATAATGGGAGTCTATTTAAATAGATTCCATTGTCTATCAATGAGTAAGATAATTTAACTTTTAATTTAGGATAATTTAAGAATAATTAAATTTTAAAAGAAACTAATTTAAAAAAAATAGGGGATTAAAATGAAATTAGGGTTTTCACTTCTTTCACTTTTCATGAAAGATGTAGATGAGATGCTTTCGATAGCGGAAGACAATGGATTTGACAGTGTTGAATTGCTTGCGGAAGGCCCATATAGACAGGACCTTTTACTTGGAAACAAGGAAATTACTGAAGCATTCCACTCATATGACCTTGACATTTACATGCATGCTGTAAACGTTGATATAAATCTTGCAAGCCTGAATGACGGAATTCGAAGGGAATCCGTAAAGCAAACCAAACAGTGCCTTGACCTTGCCGATGAGATAGGTGCCATCGGGGTGACTGCCCATCCTGGAAAGATAGGCAGGCCTGAAAAATTCCTAAGGGATATGGCTCTTGGATTCCTGACCGAATCAACCCATGAGCTGGTTGCTTATGCGGAGGATAAGGAAGCAAAGATATCCATAGAAAACATGCCTGAACGTTTCTCTTATCTTGGAAACCGTGCATATGAACTTGAAAACCTCACCAATGAGACAGGCTGCAGCATCACAATAGATTTGGGCCATGTGAACACCTGTGAGGACCAGGAAAGCTTCTTCAAGATTCCTAACATTCTTTACAATCATATCAATGACAATGATGGAATAAAGGACAAGCACCAGGCTGTCGGTGACGGAACCCTTGACTTGAATCTATTGAAATATGTGGATCATGGAATAATTGAATTGAATAATTTCGATAATGTTTTAAAAAGCAAAAAGGTAATAGAGGATTTCTTAAGGGAAAATTAGAAAAAATAGGTTTTTAGACTAAAAATATAAAAAATAATGAGAAAAAATTTTTATTATACTTTTTTTAAAAGTTTAGAAATCGATTTGAAGAACTTCGGAAATGTCTTCTATTACAAAATCAGCATATCCTTTCAATTTGTCTGGAAAATCGCCATCTTTCTGTTCTGTAGTTAGAACTGCTCTATCAGCTTGCTCAAATGCCAAAATATCATTTGGGCCATCACCAACCATCATTACCTTATACCCTTCATGTTGAAGATTTGCAACAATTTCCGCTTTTCCATGGGTGCTTGCTGTTGCAAATGCATGCTCTTCAGGTATGCCTGTAATGTTTGCAAGCCTCTTGATTGCTCCGGACCTGTCCCCTGAAGCAATGAAGACATCTATATCATTATCCTGAAGCTTGGCTATTGTATCCTTGACACCGCCGAACAACTGCCCTGCAGATGTGATTGTATAAGCTATTCTTTCCTCTGCAATATCTATAATGACAGCTGAACCGTTGCATATTTCCATATTTGGAACCCTTTCCTTCAATAATGGGAAAGTATCTGTAATGTCCTTTATAACAGCGGAATCCTTTTCCAAAATGGCTGTTATTTCCTCCTTGGAAACCTCTGTTGAATAATAGCTGATGTCAAAATCAATGTTGTTTTCCAAAATGAAATCGCTTATCAATGTATCTGGATTGAGGCCAGTGAGACGTTTTGTATTGAATTGAAGAACAACGAGGGCCGCATTCAAGCAGCTGTCTATAAGGTCTAAGGAGTTGACATGAGTGATCAGTTCTCCTGTGGAAACATCCTTTATGACCCGAAACCTTTCTATCAATGTTCCGGAGTTATCAAATACAATGGCTTTCTTGGTCATTTCAATCATCTCATTGGGAAAATTATTGATTTAAATAAAATTTTTAAATAAGCTTTTATTAAATATAATTTAAAACTATTAATATATAAATCTTGTAATAATATTCTGTAAAAAATAAGAAGATTCGTAATAAATTGATGAAATAAAATTTAAAATTAGAATCAAATAAGTGAAATTATGCTAAACACAGCTTTGAAAATAAAGAACATTACAATTCCAAATCGCATTATGATGCCTCCGATGGCAAGGGAATTGAGTGATGAGGGAAAGGTCAGTGATGCATTGATTGAATACTACGCCAAAAGGGCAGAAGGCACAGGCCTTATAATAGTGGAGCACGAATACGTTTCACCGGAAGGGATTGCAAGCCCTAAACAGCTTTCAATGGCAGATGACAGTGTTATCGATGGATTTAGGAAATTGACTGATGCCATACATTCAAAAGGCAGCTTTGCAATAGCTCAATTGAACCACGCCGGCATTGAATCAATATCTCATAATAAACTCAATTTGAATGAAATGACCCTTGATGAAATAGATCATGTGAAGGAATCATTTGTCAAGGCTGCTGTACGTAGCAAGAAAGCGGGCTTCGATGGTGTGGAAATACATGCCGCTCACGGATACTTCCTAAGCCAGTTCTATTCACCATACACCAACAAAAGAACTGATGATTATGGCGGAACCCTCGAAAATCGCATTAGATTGCATAATGAAATAATCGCAGATGTCCGTGAGGCTGTAGGTGAGGATTATGTCATAGCCATCCGCTTTGGCGCCTATGATTATCTTGAAGGGGGATCAAAGCTTGAAGATATACCAATAGCCGTTGAATCTTTTGTAAAATCTGGAGCTGATTTGATTGACATCAGCGGAGGCCTTTGCAGATATGTGAATCCAAACAGCAAGGAGCCAGGATACTTTAGGCAGCTCAGCAAAATAGCTAAGGACTCATGTGATGTTCCTGTGATTCTTACCGGTGGCGTTAAGAAAGCTAAAGATGCTGAAAATCTGTTGAATGAAGGATTCTGTGACCTGATTGGGATTGGGAGAGCATTATTAATGGATGCAGAATGGTCTAAAAAGGCATTGAAATATTTGGAAAATGTTCAATAACATCCCCAATTAAAACTTTTAAAAATAGATAAAAAAATCACTTCAAATACCAAATATTATTTAAACCTTAAAATATAAAGTTAATATATTATATAAAAATAAACTTTATGACCAATTCAAAATGTCTAAAAAGTTTTATTACACTTACCAAATTATTAAAAATTATTCTAAAGAAAAAAGGTGTTTCAATGAATATCCTTGAAAAATTAAATGCAATTAAAAATCAGGAAATTACTGCAAAGGAAAATGTGGAAGCTTATATTAAGGTTATTGAAGAAAAAAATGATGACATTAACGCTTTTCTCGAATTGAACAAAGAGCAAGCCATTGCTAAAGCTGAAGAGATTGACGCTAAAATCAAGGCTGGAGAGGAAGTCGGAGCCCTTGCCGGATTGGTATTCGGTATCAAGGCAAACATCAATGTTGAAGACTTCATAATTTCAGC
This sequence comes from Methanobrevibacter sp., assembly GCF_017410345.1. Taxonomy (NCBI): domain Archaea; kingdom Methanobacteriati; phylum Methanobacteriota; class Methanobacteria; order Methanobacteriales; family Methanobacteriaceae; genus Methanobrevibacter; species Methanobrevibacter sp. The sequence continues at coordinate 37,824 of NZ_JAFQQZ010000023.1, read as the reverse complement.
TGCATCCAAGACCTTGGAAGACTATATCGGAAGCTATGATGCAACCGTCGTCAAGAAGATCAAGGCTGAAGACGGAATCATCATCGGAATCAACAACATGGATGAGTTTGCAGCAGGAAGTTCAACCGAAACCTCATACTATGGAGCTGTAAACAACCCAGCTGCACCTGGAAGAATCCCTGGAGGTTCAAGTGGAGGAAGCGCAGCGGCTGTAGCTTCAGGAATGTGCGACATTGCAATCGGTTCAGATACCGGTGGATCAATCAGAAACCCATCCTCCCACTGTGGAGTTCTCGGTATGAAGCCAACCTATGGTGCGGTTTCAAGACAAGGATTGCTTGATTTGTCAATGAGTCTTGACCAAATCGGTCCTATGGCCCGCGACATCACAGGAATCACCCTTGCACTTGACACAATCATCGGATACGACCCAACTGAGTGTACCACCTTGAAATGGGATGCTCCTAACTTCACTGAAATAGCAGAAAACGTGAAAGGATGCGAAAAGCCACTTGAAGGAATGAAAATAGCTACCTGCAAGCAGTTCAAGGAAGTCACCAATGATGAGATCAATGCAATCATCGATGAATCAGTTGCAAAGTTAGAGGAATTGGGTGCGGAAGTAGTTGAATTGAGTTTCAATTACATTGACATCTGTCTTCCTACCTACTACCTCATCAACTATGTGGAATTCTTCTCTGCAACCAGAAAATATGACGGAAGAAAATACGGTTCAAGAATCGAAGAGGTATGCGGAGCTGAAGTGCTTAGAAGAATCCAAATGGGTTCATACATTTCACAAAAGGAATTCAGCGGAAAATACTATCAAAAAGCGCTTCAGGCAAGAACAGTCATTAGAAATGAAATCAATGAGATGCTTGAAGGGGTTGACTTGATCGTAGGTCCAACCGTTCCTAAATTGCCACACAAATTAGGTGAGGAATTGGAGCCTATGGAAATGTATGCATACGACGTCCTTACCGTAATCGCCAACTTGGCAGGTATTCCTGCAGCTAGCGTAAAGGCGGGTGAAGTGGACGGCATTCCTGTAGGATTGCAATTGCAGGCAAAACCTCAAGACGATGCAAAGATCGTCAAGGCAATGGCTGCATTTGAATATGCAAAATAAGTTTAAATCTATTTTAATAGCTATTTAGCTATTATCTACTTTTTTTATTTTTTAAATTTTACTAATTTTTTTACTTTTTTTCATAATTTAATGAGGATTTGAAATGACTGAAAATTCATCAAAGAAAAATAATAATTCCAAAAAGAGAAATAAAAACAATTCCAATAACAAAAAGCTGATTGCTGAAATCAGAGAACTGAAAGAGGAACTTGAAATCAAGAAGGAAGAGATTCAGGAATTGGAATATGAACTGTCATTGAAGGATGAAAAGATTGAGGACATCAGAAATGACTTGGAATTGAAAGCGGTTGAGATTGATGAATACAGTCAGAAGCTGGATGAAAGCCAGGAAAAGATAAGCAAGCTGAACAACACCCTCATCAAATACAAGTTCGAAAAGGAAAAGCTTGACTTGAAATTGAAAAATGAAATCAATTATGAAAAGTCCAGAATGAAAGAGATGGATGATCTGGAAAAGAAAATCAATGAAAAGATGGCTATCATCGATGACAAGCAGGATCAAATCAACTATCTCAGAACATTGATCAATGACTATAAGGAGCAAATTCGCAGCAATAGTGACAATCTGGAATTGCAATTGAAGAAAATAAGCAAAACCTATGACAATCTGCTCACTCAAAAGGATTCAATAATAGAAAAGCAGGATAAGACAATTGAAGAGATGATTGAATCTGCAAAGCAATTGGCTAAAGACAATAATGCCACCATAACAAGCCTTGAGTTGCAAATCGGCAATTATAGAGAGCTGTTGAAAAAGTATGAATGAATAAATCTAATAAAAATAGCTAAAAAACTATTTTAAAGAAAAATAGTTAAAAAATTAAAAAAATAGAAAAAATTCCATAAATCAGCCATGATTCATAGAATAATAAAATGAAGGCAGTGTCAATTCATAATAGCCTTCCTCATAATTCAAGTTCAAGTCATCCGGATTGCCAATCGTGCCTCCACATTCAGCACACTTGTAGACATTGCCAGATTGATAAATTGCCTCGCTTCCACAGTATGGACATGTTTCAGCTCCATCACCATCACCGGAACTGCCACTTCTCAATGCAAACGGATTTGAATCTGAAGAGGAACTTGAAGATTTTTTGGCTCTCTCTTGAGCTTCCCTTTGTGCCTTTTCCTTTTGTGACTTCAAGTCACTGAGATGACTTTTTACACTGATTACATAATAGTCATACTCTCCACCTATAAGAAGACCATTATCATTCTTGTCGCATCGCTTGAAGATGGTGTATAATTCTGACTCGGAAAGGCTGAATTCTGAATTATGATCATATCTTTTCACTTCATCAAAGCTCAATCCACCATCCCCATTTGCATCCAATTGGACAAAATCTGTGTATTTTGTAGGTGATTCCTCAGTATATGAATCAAGTGGAATGCCCAATATTGCATGGCCTAAAAGAGTAAGTATCATTAAGATTATCCAAACCGCACAGCATCCAACAATAATTCTTTTGATAATTCCCATTTCATTGAATGTGTTTATCATATCCTCTATGCCTGACATAAAATCCCCTTTTTTACAAAGTTATTTATAATTCTTAGATGTAAATACTATGTTCATTTATCAATTAATAGTTAACGAAACTGGAGTCAATAACTCCATATATCCTTCCCCATATCCCAATTCCAAATCATCTGGGTTATAGATATTGCTTCCACATTCGGCGCACCTATAATAGCCTCCGGTTTCATATACTGATTCGCTTCCGCAATAAGGGCAAGTCAATACATATCCCTCACTTCTATCATATTCCTGATTGTTGAGGCTGTTGGTGGCTTTTGAATTTCCCGAACTGTAATCGCGGCCACCACTGGAACTTGATGAAGATTTAGAGCTTTGTTCTGATTTTGCCTTTCTCTCCAATTCATCCATATAATCATTGAACTTACGAATATAATTATCGAATTCCGCACCTTTCAGCAATCCATTATGATTTTTATCCGAACTTTCAAACATTGCTTGGATTTCACTCTGAGGGACAACATATGATGAACCAGAAACTGAATCATATTCCCTAATTTCATCAAAGCTGATTCCTCCATCCCCATTCAAATCATAATTGCTGAAATCAGCATAACTGGTTTCTGTCTGTTCAGTATAGGAATCTAGAGGAATCCCAAGTATGGCAAAGGCAATCAAGTAAATTACCAAAGCAACTAAAAAAGAAGAGAAGCATGTGATGGAAAGTCTTTTGAATCCGCTCATTTGCTTAAACCTTTCATCAAAATTTGCATGATCTTGCTTTGAGTCATCATTGTTTGAAGCATCCTCAAAAGCATGTTTAGATATTGAAATAGAATCCAACTTCAATCCACAATTAGAACAATAAATAGCCTCATCAACGTTTTCCTTTCCACATTTAGAACATTTTTTCATATTACCCCCTCAATATAAAAATTCAACTATTTGATTTAAATTTTAATGAAAATAAAAAATGATGAATAATTTCAATCAAATGTCAATTGTCAAGACAAGCTCATCCCCATCCTTGAAATTGTACTTTTCCCTTAACTTGTCTTCCGCTATGAACTCCAAGTAATTCTCATCATGACTTGTCTTGTCTGGAAATACAATGGCTCCGTCAATGTCATTGTTCAAATGGGCTTGAATATACCTTACGGCACCGAATCCCTGATCCGGCTTGATAATATTCCTGCAGCTGTTTTTCATCAATCTGATGTCTTCCAGCTTATCCTCTTCAACAATCAGATTCAATGTTCCGGGAAATGGGGTAAATCCTAATTTTTCCCTGAATTGATTCTTATAAAAATCCTGGCCTAAGAAATATGCCGCCTTTCCCAATCCTGTTGTAACGATTCCTGTAATTTCCATTATAATCCCTAATAAATAAAATAATAAATTTGATGAAAATATTGATTGATAAAATAATAATAAATGAAAGATTTAACTAAGTGACTTTAACTGAACAAATGAATCCACATCGCTTGAGACATAGTTTCTAAGAGAGGTGCTGTTTCTATTCTCAAACTCTATTCTTCCCTCTTTTTCTGCAAAAGTGAAATTCATGCTGCCGTTTTCTATATCCTCAGGGCCGAATGTGCACATGATGTTGCCGTCATATGAGATTGAATAGCTTGAATCATTCTTGAAGTTTCCGACTGAGGATAGAATTGACTCATTGTCCAATGTCAAATTGAAGAAAGTGGCATTTATAGATTTTGGACTAATGCTGAATTCTACGAATCCTTCCATTTCATCACTTAAATTGTTAAATCTAATGTTATGCTTGACTATAACATTTTGGAAAACTTCCGCTATGTGACTGTTTGGTATGATTTCACCATCAGAGAGGTCCAACTCATCCTTTACCTTTGATGGGAGCCTGAACCTGTCTGCGCTATCTCCCTCTTTTGTGCCATTTACGTCATATGATTTGCCATCTATGATCATCGTATCATTTTCAGACATTTCCAATGTGCTTAAGGCATCACCCGGAATCCTTAACAAATCTGTCTCATTCTCCAAAGCACTGTCTATGGTATATGGGCCTCTAACTGAAATGGTTTGCTGGTTATGATCGGATGGTGCGTAAACGAAGTTTCTTGAAGTCAGCTCCACTGAAATCTTTCCGTCATCGAAACTGGCTGCAGAAAGGAAAGTGGAAAGCATCAATATCAAGATCAATCCTGAAATGATTACAGGAAAGTGCATTCTGACAAATGACTGCAATGATGCCCGAGTATTGCTTTTCTTCAAAATAGGTATGGACCTTCTAATTATTCTTATGATATAAAGAACTGTTAGTACAATCCCTACAAAGGCCACGAAAACTGAGATTAAAACAGGCATGAATGGCACAAAGAATATCATGAAAAGGCCTAAAATTATAAGGGACAATCCCATGATAGCCATTCTGATGTAGTTTCCCAACTTGTCCATCATTGTCACACGGCCGTATTCCACAGCCCTGTCAATGATGGTTCTTACCACTTCATTCGCCATCTTGTTCAAATCTGCAAGTGGAGACATGTCATGGCAAATCTCTCCGATGTCAACTTCCAATATCTTGATTCCGTGAACATCAGCATCAAGTACGATACCAACATCCACACCGTAATCCTTTTCAAATCTTATCTTATTCAATGCGGAACGCTTACCTGCAAACTGGCCGCTTAATGGCTGCTCATACTTAAGCTCCGGGAAGAAGAATCCTAAAAGAGGCTTTGCTGTAAGCTCTGTCACACGACCGCTTTCCCTTGCAAACTTAGTTTTGGTAATGTCTGTCCTATCCTCCAAAATCGGCCTGATGATCTTGTCGATCTTTTCTGATGTAAAATTGGAAACATCCGCATCGATGAAAGCTACAATATCCCCATGAGATTCCTTGAATCCTGTCTTAATGGCTGAACCCTTACCTTCGTTCATGATGTGGCTTATTACAGTAGCTCCTGCATTTTCCGCCTCTTCAACAGTTCTGTCAGTTGATCCGTCATCCACCACTATAACTTCATCAACATAGGATAGCCTTCGAGCCACAGTTACAACCTGAGCTACAGTAGCTTCTTCATTGTATGCAGGAATGACAATGGAAACTGATTTATTGGAACCTTTAGTTGTTTTGATTGAAGCAAGCAAAAACACCAATATCACTACTAGCCAAGACACATTTTCACCTCTTAAAACTTTTTTAAAAAAATCTCATAGAAATTTAAAACAGTATAATATATTTATTATGTTTTAAGAATGTATATATTTTTTTATTTTCATTAAAATTGAATTTGGAATTTTCAATTAAAATAAGGATTTTGTTTGTATTTAATGAAATAGAAATGGAAGGAAAAATAGCTGCTAAACTAGTCTAAAAGTTAAATAAATTCTAAAAAATAAAAAAAGAGAAAAGTTATCACATAAAGTGATAACATTTTTTCGTTCAACCGCTTAGAGTCCGAAGAATACGTATATTGCAAATATGATAACCATAATCCACATGATTGGACTGAACTCTTTTGCTTTGCCGGTAGCAATGGATGCAATTGCGTAAGTGACGAATCCCCATGCGATACCTAAGGAAATGGAGTAGGTTAAAAGCATCATGATGATTGTCATGAATACGGAAGCTGCAACTACCATGTTGTCCCAGTCTACTTCTTTTAATTGTACGATCATTAAGATACCTACAATTACCAATGCTGCAGCAGTTACGGAAGAAGTGAACAATGCTAAGACAGTAGGAGCAAAGATAAGTGCGAGCAAGAAGAAGATACCTGTGAATACAGCGGTCAATCCGGTTCTACCACCAAGACCGATACCGGTTGCACTTTCCACGTATGCGGTTAAGGTTGAAGTACCTAAGATAGCACCAATGATTCCACTGATGGCGTCCCCGAGGAAAGCTTTGTCAATACCTTCAGCGTTTCCTTCCTCATCTACGAAACCACATTGGTTTGCTAAAGGAATCAAGGTTCCAGTAGTATCGAAGAAAGTCACGAACAATAATGAGAACAAGATCATGATCAAGTTAGGGATGTTAGAGAACAATTGGGTAAATCCAGTTGCAAATGCACCGACTACAGAAGTGTCAAAAGCGAATGAAACGAATTCTGTAGGAATAGCAGGCATTAAAGTGTCTCCAGCACCGAAACCGAATAATGTAAAGATTACACCTAAGATTGCAGTTATCACTAAACCAAGGAATACAGCTGCAGGCACTTTCTTAATGTATAAGATCAAGGTAAGCAAGATACCGATTACTGCTAAAAGTGCAGGAGCGGATAAGATGGATCCCATACCTACTAAGGTAGCAGGGTCAGCCACGATAATTCCAGCACCTTTGAGTCCGATAAATGCCAAGAAGAAACCAATACCAGCACCAATTGCTAACTTTAAGTCAAATGGAAGAGCATTGAGAATAGCTTCCCTTAAACCGGAAATGGTAATCAATAAGAAGATAATGCTTGAAACGAATACAGCTGCAAGCGCAGTTTCCCAAGTGTTACCCATACCTAAAATGATAGTATAGGTAAACAATGCATTCATACCCATACCAGGAGCAAGACCAACAGGGTATTTGGAAATAAGACCCATGATGATACAAGAGACCCCTGAAGCAAGAGCAGTTGCGAAAAATACTCCAGTTGCAGGCATTCCACCTTCAGCAAGCATGGTTGGGTTTACACCTAAAATATAAGCCATTGCCAAGAAGGTTGTTAAACCTGCAAGTAACTCAGTTTTTAGATCAGTATTATTTTCATCTAATTTAAAAAATTTGTTTAACATAAAACACCTCGTATGAAAACTATATGAGATAAAGTTTTCTACGTTAATATATTTTTTTATTAATATTTATTAAGTTTTTGTTATTTTTGTAATACCTGATAAAAAAATTTAAAAAAAGGGATTTGTTTCATTGAAAAAAACAAAGAAAAAATAAAATATATAAAAAAAGTGGACTTGTCACATTGAAAAAAAAACAAAGAAAAAATAAAAATTGGAAGGAAAACAACGCATGAAAAAGATTAAATTTAAAGCTTAAAACATTCTCTTGAGTTTTCTGAAAGGTTCGGTCAATTTCCAGCTATTGGAATTTAAAATCTCATTATTCCTATTTTCAGCCTCTTTTAACTCTTCCTTAAGTTTTTCATTTTTCCTAATTAAAGACTTGTTTCTTTTATTCAGCTCTTCATTTCTTAGAGAAAGCCCTTGATGGCATAAGGCCATCTCTCGCTTCAACTCATGAAATTTCTCATTTGAATAAGGGAAGATATAAAAAGAATCATCATCAAAGGATAGAATTTGAGAGCCCTTTACCATATGATGAACACCATCAGACAATGGACAAGTAAGTCTGAATTTAATCTTATTTTTCATTGTCACCTTTTTATTGTCTTCATTGTAAACCATGTAAAAATCGATTTTTGATTCTTCTCCATCAGATATGGGAACTCTTAAATCAAAATAATTCTTAAAAATCCAATCTATGCCTAAAAATTTTTTTATCATTAGATTTCCGGATGAAAGGAGATTGCTTCCCTCATAAATTTCCTCAGTTCCATCGGCAAGGGTTTTTACAATTTCAATGTTCAAACTATTAAAGTCACATAAGCTGGAAAAAGTCCCTGAAAATCTTAAAAACCCATCTTCAATCTCTAAAAGATCAATATAGAATCTATGATTATGCAGATTATTCAGTATGTAATTATTGGTTTTCAAGAAAACCTTGGATTCATCTTCAGTGGCATCTATATGGAATTCCTTACCATTTTTCAAATACATTAAAAAAGATCTGGCATATCCTTTTCTAATAATTTTAGAATCCTTGATAACATCCTCATCTATATATGTTAAAATTTCATGGAAAGTTTCCCAAAATTCATCTATTTCATCTTCAGTAAAGTAATCTGGAAAATCAGAAACTCCCTTATACCATTGGAGATTATAGGCAATTTCATACTGTATAAATTTAGGAACGTCACCCTCTCTTTCCAAACAATGCTTAATAAGATTAAAATCGAAGTTCTTCAATGAGTGAGTGAAATATTCCTTTTTGCATTTGGAGCAATCCATTATGGAACTATTATCAAATCTTTTTCTATAATTGTAAAAAGCAGAATTGACAACCCCAAGTTTTTTCTTATTCAATAATATTTTATTGACCATTAAGGCGTCATATCCCTGATTTATTATTGTGTTAAATTCCAAATCTTCCAATGCTTCTTTTTTTATAAATGAAGAGGCAATATGTAATTGGGGATTATTGGGTTCCTCAACCAAATCTATGACTCTTGCAGAATGAAATTTATAATTTAGGATATGTTGACCGGATCTTCTTTCAAAATAGAATATTGGGATAGAAACCAAGTCAACCTCATCATGATGCTCTTCAAAGAAATTATAAACCTCTTCAAAAGCATTTAAAGATATGTGGTCATCACTATCAACAAAACTAATATATTTCCCATTGACATGCTTTAATCCTAAATTGAATGCACTTGCCTGGCCCCCATTCAATTTGGACAAAACTTTGATGTTATTGGGATATTTCTCCTGATACTTCAATGCAATGTCCTTGGAATTATCAGGACTTCCATCATCCACTATCACTAATTCCATATTCTCTTCAAACCCAATGGATTGATTGATTATAGAATCAATCGCCTCAGAGAGATATTTCTCTACATTATAAATAGGCATAATGACAGAGAATTTAAAATCATAACCCATAACAACACCAATCGTAAAATTCCTTGAATAATTCAAATTAAGTATATTCAATCATTTATTTGCTTGTAAATTAAAGAAATTCATATTAAATTTATTTTACCGGCTATCTTATACAATGCCTTATCTTTCTAAATATTTCGGTCATTTTCCAGCTATTGGAATCCAAGATTTCATCATATTGCTTTTGAAGTTTTTTAATCTGGCTCTTGAGATCTTTATTTTGCTTTTTAATCTGTTTGTTATCCTTGGATAATTTATCATTTTCCTTTCCCAATTTATTGATTTCTATTTTATAATTGTACTCTTCCATAGAATTTGAATATAAAATGGTATTGGCTTTAAATAACATATTTTTTGTAAGATAATCATTGCTTAAATCCATTGCGGACAATTCCTCTTTAGCCAAATCAAAATATTCATCAGGCCGACCGGATATTTGGTATGTTATATGATTTACCTTCAAGAAGTCAAATTCCTTTTTCAAATCATCGAATAAACCTTCGGCCCTTAAATAATCTTCAACTATTTGAATAATGCTAAAAATGTCATCATATCTTTTTTGACGATTGTTTGAAATGGAATTTGGATTATCCAATCTATAATGATACAGATATTCTGGAAGAAAAGAGATTTTCGAAGCATTCAAAATGGTCATTATATGAAATGGCACATCATTATGATTCAAATTGATTGGGAACTTTATAAAATCATGTTCGTCTAAAAATTCTTTCTTATATAATTTAAACCAAGGCGCTGATGAACCTTTAAAGGCAAATTGCATATAATCCCTATAGTTAAATGTGAAATTATTATGGTCCACATATGGAAATTTCTTATCCAAATCTATACTGCAGTGCCTTAGGAAACTGTCATTCTCATATATGTCAAAATAAAAGATGGCAATGTCCGAATCGTTGGCTATGGCATTGCAATATATTTTCTCCAAGCAATCTTCAGCAATGTAATCATCGGCATCGAAAAAGTAAACATAATCTCCGCCGGCTTTGCTTAGGGCATTGTTTCTTGCAATGCTTGATCCCTGATTTTCCTGACTGTAAACCTTAAGCCTGGAATCCTCAGCCGCCATTCTATTTAACATGCCTAAAGAACTGTCAGTGGACCCGTCATCGACACAAATGATCTCAATGTCATTGAAAGTCTGATTAAGAATGCCGCCGATTGATTCCTCAATATAATCTTCACAGTTGAAAACAGGCACTATAACTGAAATTTTAACCATATATATCCCAAAAAATTTAATATATTACAAAATTAATTCATGATTATTAAAGCAATGACTTATATAAAATCTAATTAAATATTAGACATCCATATAAATAAATTTAAGTGTCCTATAAAATTCTAAAATAATTCAGGTACTTTTCCAAATGATTTATCTAAAAATAGGCATACTCCATAAATACACCAAGCACTTTTCCACGGTTTATTCAAAAAAATAGGCATACTCCATAAATACACCAAGCACTTTTCCACGGTTTATTCAAAAAAATAGGCATGTAAAAAAATGATAAGCTATAAATTACTTCCAAATCCTATTGTAAATACGTTCAGATGCCTTTCCATCATCCATATGACAGAACCTATTGTAGAATTCATCATATTTCTCTTCGTATTCCCTTTCAATGCTCTCTATATTGTTAATTGCTTCAATAACCTCATCATTGGTTTTTAACAAAGGCCCCGGAACTTCCGTATTGATATCAATGTAGAATCCCCTTAAAACATTTTCATATTTTTCCAAGTCATATGTATAGAATAAAATAGGCCTTCTAAGATTGGCGAAGTCAAAGAATACGCTTGAATAATCTGTAAGCAATATATCGCTGATTAAATATAATTCTGCAATGTCCTCATAGTCGCTCACATTGAATGCAAAATCCTCACAACCGGATAGGTCAATATTGTCTGCAATGAAATAGTGAAGCCTTAAAAGTACAATGTACTCATCTTGGAATTCCTCTTTCAATCTGTTCAAATCCAATTTCAGATTGAATCTTACGCTTGCAGTATCATAATAATCGTCATCCCTCCATGTAGGTGCATAAAGGATTATTTTCTTATCATCAGGAATCCTTAGGCTTTCCCTAATCTTTTTGACCTCTTCACTTCCTGCATTGTATAGAATGTCGTTTCGAGGATACCCGCTCTCGATAATTTCCCCCTCATATGCAAAGGCTGACCGGTAAATCTCTGTAGTGAAAGAATTTGGAGAGACCATGTAATCCCACTCACTTGAATCCTTTCTATAAGCGTGCTTACTGCGGGGGTTATCCAAATAAAGATTTCCCTGATCAAAGCCCAATCTTTTGATTGGGGTTCCATGCCAAGTGCAAATATAATTCTGGCCTTCCTTCTTGACCAGCCTTCTTGGATGCCTTGTATTGAAAATGTAATATTCGGCTGTGGCAATATGCCTATAATAGCCCAAGCTGAATCGCTTAACTGTTTTTGGATTTCCAGGAATTTCAACATTGCCCTTATTCAATACCCAAACAAACTCAAAATCATCCCTGTGATTATTGTATAAATATTCATAGAGGTGCTTAGGACTGTCGGAGTAATATTTTCCATAAAAGCTTTCAAAAAGCAGTTTTTTAGGTTGGATTTCCTTTTTATTAATTATTTTCCTATAGATTAAGGCCTTGAATCTCCATGGTTCAATGAATATCCTTCTGATATGTTTTTTATGAGACCTAAATTTAATATAATTTAAAAGTTGTGCCTTATTTCCTTTTTGCAATGCCTTAATTTCTTTCTTCTTTAAATAGCTATAATTCTCTATGTTGAAGTCTTGAGAGATGTCACTCATCACATCAAAGTTTTCATTTCTCCACTCCTCATCTTCACTAATCTGGAATTCCCTCGAGAATTTTTTAAAGTAGAATCTTAAAAGCTTTCTAGTTATGCGAGCCTTAAGAATCTCATATTTTTCCTCATTAAATTGATTCCCCTCTAAATGAGCCTCTTCAATCAATCGGGAGAGATGGTCCAATACATGATAATAGGCATTGGCATACATTAAAAAGCTGTTTTCCTTCTCTTCCTGATTAAGTGACGGTGCATTGATGGGATCATCCCTTAGTCTCTTCGCATATATCGCATCCTCAACTCCAATAAATGAATTGGACCTTTCAAAAACAGTCAGTATGAATTTATAATCGGTGAGATAACGCTTATCCTCTTCAAAGCTTAAATCTCCAATGATATCCCTTTTAATAAGGGAATGTAAAACAGATAAAATTTCCAATCGGGTCGTTTTTGTGCCTACAAGCAATTTTATTGAATATTCCAAATCACTTGCATCCTTTTTTAGAAGCTGGCCTTGCTCTCTAATAATCTTTTGCTCTTCAAATCTATCTTTGATATAGGCTGTATTTACCCTTTCACCATTAATGAAATCGGCATCCGTTTCATGGGCAACATCGACTAACTTTTCCAAAGCATTGGAGTATAGATAGTCATCACTGTCGATGAAATAAACATATCTCCCTTTAGCCAATTTTAAACCTTCATTGCGAGCTGCAGCAACACCCAATTCATTTTCAAATTCCTTAATTGAAATGTTCAATTTATCATTATAGCTGCTGAGCAATTCGCTGATATCCTCTACAATCCCATTTATTATCAAAATGACTTCCGTGTCATTCAGTTCCTGTTCTGCAATGCTGTCCAAGCAATCCTTGAGATATCTGTTTGGCTTATCAAAAGGTATTATGATGCTTAAAAAGACCATTCAACACCTCAATCTTTAAAGATTTTTGAAATTTAAATTCAATTTTTTTATAAAACTTAATTAAGTTAATAATCAATCAAATTAATTTTAAAGATTAATAAGTTTTATTTAGTGATAATACTACTTTTTTGACTTTATTAGGTTAAAAAAACTACATTTTCAAAGTTATATTTAATTTAAATAGTATTTAATCTTTATTGAATTTAAGGTATTAAATTCGTTGAAAAAACTATTACTGTAAACACTTTGAAGAAATTATTGAAAAACCAATATCACAAGAATAATGGAAATCCCTTTAATAAAATATATATTATCAAAGAAATATATAGTATAATATAATGAAAAATAATAAATAATTACCTATTGCCAAAAAGGTTTTTCAACTGAAAAAAATCTATCAATATAAAACTTTTTATGATAATTGAAATGAAATGATTAATTTTTTTAATGGAGAAATAAGATGATTCCTAAAGTCATGATAATTCTTGGAAGTGCTTCTGATAAGGAAATAGCTCTAAAGTCAATAAAAATATTGGAAAAACTTCAAATCCCATATAGTCTAAAGGTTGCTTCCGCTCATAGAACCCATGATAAGGTCAAAAGGCTTGTTATGGATGCAACTAATCTTGGTGTTGAGGTTTTCATAGGAATTGCAGGCCTTGCCGCTCACCTGCCAGGTGCAATAGCCGCATACACCCATAGGCCAGTCATTGGAGTTCCCGTTGACGGTGCGATCGGAGGTCTCGATGCACTCTATGCCTGTGTGCAAATGCCTTTCCCTACAGCAGTGACAACCGTTGGAATAAATAGGGGGGACAATGCTGCAATACTTGCCGGTGAAATCATCGCAAGCTATGACAATGAAGTGGCGGAAAGAATCTCTGCATTGCGTGTGGAATATCAGGAAAAGGTTGAAGCGGGTGAAAAGGAGCTTATTGAAAGCCTTGAAGGAGAATTCTTCAAAAAGGACTTTTTGGCTGATGAGCATTATGAAAAGATGGAATTTGAGGAATTGGATGACACTCCAGATGTGATGATACTTGCAGGAAGCTACTCCGATATGGAAATAGCTAAAAATGTAGCCATCTTGCTTGAAAGAATGAAGATTGAATATAAGCTGGATTACATTTCTCCAATAAGACATGCAAAGGACTTTGAATCCTATATGAGCAAAAGAAACAATGCTAAAATATTCATTGCAATAAGCGGTTTGTCCGCTCTTGTGGCGGGATCTGTTGTTGCATTGACCGAAAAGCCTGTCATTGGCGTTCCATGCTCTAAAAAATTGGACGGACAGGATGCATTGCTCACAATGGCAAACATGCCTCCGGGAGTGCCTGTCGGAACCGTTGGAATTGACAATGGAAGAAATGCGGCAATAGTTGCAGGAGAAATCCTTGCCATATCCGACAAGCAAATAGAAGAGAACTTGAAATGGATCAAATATAAAAACGCTGATTTATGATGAAGGAAATGAATTCCCATTATACTTATTGAGAATATTTAAAAGATGAAAAAAGGAAGAGAAAATTAGATTAAGTGATATTTATGACTAAAGACATTATTAACGTGATTCAAATTGACGAAGAACTTGAGGCAGAATATGAAGCCGCTAAGGTTCTTCGAAAATATCCTAAGGATACTGTAATGCTAAACAATGTAAAGGGATATGACATCCCGGTAGTATCTGGAATCTGCAATACAAGAGAAAAGATAGCACAATCCCTTGGCTGTCAAGTCGATGAGATTTTATACAAGGTGATTGATGGAATGAACAATCCCACTCCAGTGACAAAATTCATTGATCTGGCTGATGAATACGACAGCAAAAGGGTGGATTTAGGCAAGATTCCTATCCTCACCCACTATAAGCGTGACGGAGGGGCCTACATCACTGCAGGTGTCGTTTTTGCAAGGGATCCTGAAACCGGCATTCAAAATGCTTCCATTCATAGAATGCTTGTTCTTGAGAAAAATAAATTGGCTATTCGTATCGTGCCAAGGAACCTATACACTTACTTCCAAAAGGCAAAGGATATGGGAAAGGACTTAGACATTTCAATAGCCATTGGTATGGAACCGGCAATTCTTCTTGCATGCACCACTTCAATACCGATAGATGCTGATGAGATGGAAGTGGCCAACAGATTTAAAGATGGGGAATTGGAGCTCGTAACCTGCAAAAATGGAATCAATGTTCCTGAAGCGGACATAATATTCGAAGGAAAAATATTGATTGATGAAACTGCTCCTGAAGGTCCGTTTGTAGACCTGACCGACACTTATGATTATGTAAGGGAGGAGCCTGTAATAAAGCTCTCAAAAATGTACATCAAAAAGGAAAATCCGATGTATCATGCGATTTTACCTGCAGGATTTGAACATAAGCTGCTTCAAGGAATGCCGCAGGAGCCAAGAATATTCGCTGCAGTGAAAAATACCGTTCCTACCGTACAGAATGTAGTGCTTACAGAAGGGGGCTGCTGTTGGCTTCATGCAGCTGTTTCAGTGAAAAAGCAGACTGAAGGGGATGGAAAGAACATCATTATGGCAGCGCTTGCCGCACATCCATCATTGAAGCATGTTGTTGTGGTGGATGAGGATGTTGATATCTTTGACCCGCAGGATATTGAATATGCAATAGCCACCCGTGTAAAGGGTGATGATGACATAATAATTGTACCTAAGGCAAGAGGTTCCTCATTGGATCCAAAAGCCTCTGAAATTGATGGAACAACCACCAAAGTAGGTGTGGATGCTACCAAATCAATTTTAGAACCGGAGAAATTTGAAAGAGTGAGCTTTAGTGAATAGAATTTTATAGAAAAATTGCTTTCCTTAATAAAAGAGTAGCTTTAGTGAATAGAATTTTATAGAAAAATTGCTTTCCTTGAACAATAAAAAATAGATATTTCAATATGAATAAAGAGGTGAGATGATGGATAAGGTAGGTATTATAGGGGCAGGCAGCTTAGGGACTGCTTTAGCCCAAATAGTAGCTCAAAATGTAGAGGAAGTATATCTGCATTTAAGAAGAGAGGAATTGGCTGAAGCCATTAATGCCACCCATATCAACAACGAATATTATCCCAATACTAAACTGAAAGAGAACATAATAGCCACTACTGACTATAGTGACTTGAAGGAATGTAAAGTAATATTCATATCCACTCCATCCTCTGCATTCAGATTCACATTATCTGCCCTTAAAAAACATATTGATGGTGATGCGATTCTCGTATCAACTGCAAAGGGCATTGAATACCCTTCATTGAAAACCATGGGAAATTTGATTGAGGAATACTTCGATGATGGGTATGTCTCATTGTCCGGCCCAAACTTTGCATCTGAAATGGTTTTAAATCTTGCAACCGTTTCAAATATAGCTTCAAAAAACAAAGAGAATGCAATGAAAGTCAAGGAAGTCCTGTCAACCCCCCAATTTAAGGTAAAGATTTTGGACGATGTGATTGGCCTTGAAATCTGTGGGGTTGTGAAGAATATCAATGCAATAGCGAATGGAATCTGTGAAGGCATGAACATCAATGAAAATGCAAGATATGCCGTCCTGACAAAAGGCTTTGAGGAAACCAGAAAGATAATTGAAAGTGTAGGTGGAGATTCCTCTACAGTTGGGGAATACTGCGGATTCGGTGACCTTGTGCTCACTTCAACTTCAAGCGAAAGCAGAAATCACACATTGGGCATGCTATACGGTCAGAGAATAATTGTAGATGAAAAGGCAAGCGGAATTGTTTTTGAAGGAAAGAACTCAATTATGGCCATAAAGGACATTTGTGAAAAGACTAATACTGAAAGTGTAATAGTTGATTTTGTTTATGACGTCATTATAAAACAAATTCCTCCGAAAATTGCTTTTAAGAAATTATGGGAAAACATTGAGGATTGAGAGGTTTGATTATGAAGAAGATTATTACATATGGAACATTCGATTTATTTCACAAAGGACACTATAATATTCTAAAAAGGGCAAAGGAATATGGAGATTATTTAATTGTCGGTGTTACTGGAGAAAATTACGACATTGGCCGTGGAAAATTAAGCGTTCACGACACACTTGCAACAAGAATCGAAAATGTGAAAAACACTGGCTTGGTTGATGAGATCATCGTTGAGGAGTATCTCGGCCAAAAAATCGGTGACATAATCAAATACGACATTGATGCCTTTGTAATCGGTGATGACTGGGTTGGAAAATTTGACCATTTGTCAAGATACTGCAATATGGTATATCTTGAAAGGACAAAAGGCATCTCAAGCACCCAACTTAGGGAAGAAACCTTTGAAAATTATGATATAGGTATTATCACCGATGAAATAGATGACAATGAATTGGTGAAGGAAGCAAAATTGGTAAATGGTTTTCAGGTAAAAAATGTTTTTAGTGATGATAAAAAGATATTGGATGCTTTCCAAGAAAGATACAATGTGGAAAATGAATTTGAAAACTTAAATGAAATGATTGAACAGTCAGACATTGTCTATATTCACTGCGCTATTGAAAAGAGATTTAATTATATCAGAAAGGTTTTGAATGCAGGCAAGCATGTCATCTACGATTCACCTGCTACATTCAAATCCAATGAACTGGAAGAATTAATTAATCTGGCAAAGGAAAAAAATGTAATATTGATGGAAAACATCAAGATGGTTCATATCTATGTATTCAATCAATTGCTATGGATGACTCAAGGTGGTTTGATTGGAGACATATTGAGTTTCAACTGTTCCATATCCAAAGATGATGAGAACCGTTCAAACTTATTTTATGACTTAAGCGCATTGACTCTGTTGCCTATGTTAAAAATCATGGGCCAGGATTATGAAAATGCAGATTTCAAGGTTACAAAGGAAGGGGATGAAATCGAATTTGCATCAATGAACTTTGTATATCCTAATGGAAGAGCTGTAATCAATGTAGGAAATGTAGTGCGTGTTGACAACCAATTGGAAATCATTGGAACAAAGGGAACAATACGCATGAGAGGGAACTGGTGGAGAAGCAAGAACTTCTCTCTCCATAAGCCAGGAGAAGTCGATGCTGAATTGTACAATACAAACTTTGAAGGAAATGGATTCAAGTATTTGATAAAGGCAATGTCAACCATGCTGAAAAACAATCGCATTGAATCAATGGGTGTGTTTGAAGATGAATCCATAAAGATTGTTGAAATATTGGAGAAAGTGAAAAACACTCAAAACTAATAATGCTGTAAAAAAATTAAAAAAAATAAAAAACTCCAAATTGTATAAAAAAACTGAAAAAACTAAAAATTCCAAATAAAAAACCATTAAATCTTAAAAAATAATTAAATAAAAAAATTGAAATGATGGGGGAAAAGCCATGATTAAAATATTTGATTTTGAAACTTGTAAAAGGATTGGTACTAAATTGCCTGCAGAAAGCTTTTATGAATGGGTTGATTTCGCATTAAAAAACAAAGCAAAGTTTGTTATGCCTGCTAAAACCCGTATTGGTCAAGATAATGGTGACTACTATGCATGCATGCCATGCATGTATGAGGAAGAAAACCTTGTATGCAATAAAATGATTGGCCGTCATGGCTTGAAACCTGGAGAGAAACGTACTGTAATGATGAGTGATCTGTTATTGTATGAAGCAGATACCGGTATTTTAAAAGCTGTTATGGACGTTGAATACATTACAACATTAAGAACAGGAGCTGCAGCTGCTCATTCAGCAATCATGTATGCAAAAAAAGATTTTAAAACAGTAGGCCTGTTCGGATTGGGAAACATCATGTTTGCATGCATAGAAGTTTTGATGTCACAGATTACTGATCGTGAAATCACCTTAAAGCTATATAAATATCACAACCATGAAGAAAGGTTCATGGAACATTTCTCAAAATATCCAAATGTAAAATTTGAATTGTGCGACACCTACGAAGAAACCGTAAGGGATAGTGATTTGATTATCTCTGCAGTAACAAGAGCTACAGAAGATTTCGCTGCTGATGAATGCTATAAAGAAGGAGTTACCATCATCCCTATCATGACTTTAGGATTCCAGAACTGTGACCTGTTCTTTGATAAGGTATTTACTGATGAAATTGAACAGATCCGTGGCTTCAAATACTTCAATGAATTCAAGTCAATTGCAAACAATACTGATGTATTGCTAGGTGAAGCAGAAGGCAGAACCAACGATAAGGAAAGAATATTGGTCTATAACTATGGTTTAGCCATTCACGATTTATACTTCGCTGCTCAATTCTATAAAAATTCATTAGATGAAGAAAAGGAAATTGAATACGAATACTGCAAAGAAAAATTCTTCATGTAAATGATTTTTAAAATATGAGAATAATAAAAATTTTCTATTAAAAATGATTGTTTAAAATTTAGGAGAAGAATAAAAATTATTTATGTAAAAATGATTGTTTAGATTAGGATAATAATAAAAATTATCTATGTAAAAATAATTAGGAGATTGGATTATGAGTCATCTATTTACTATAGGGCCAGTTGAAATGTTTGAGGAAACATTGGAGATTGGCGGAAAGCAAGTACCTTATTTCAGAAATGATGAATTTTCACAAATAGTGCTTTCTGCAAGTGCTGGATTGAAAAGATTATTGTTCAATGAAAATGGAGAGATCATTCTATTGACCTGCTCAGGAACAGGAGCTATGGAAGCAACCATCATGAATTGCTTCACAAAGGAAGACAATCTGATAGTCATTGACGGCGGTTCCTTCGGTCATCGTTTCACCCAAATCTGTGATGTTCATGAAATTCCATACAAGGCTGTCAAGGTGGAGCAAGGGGAAACATTGACAAAATCCATGATTGAAGAAGTGATGGATGGTGAAAAATTCACAGGTTTCCTCGTTAATTTGGATGAAACTTCCATCGGCCAATTGTATGGCATTCAAATGATTTCCGAAATATGCAAGAAAAATGATTTGGTGCTTGTTGTAGATGCCATCAGCGCTTTCTTGGCTGATGAAGTGAATATGGATAAATACGGCATAGATGCTGTTATATTAAGCTCTCAAAAGGCATTGTCTTTAGCTCCTGGATTGTCCGTTGTTGCATTAAGTGAAAGAATGCTCAAAAGAGTGGAATGCATTGATTCAAAATCCATCTACTTCGATTATAAGGATTATTTGAAAAACGGAGAAAGAGGACAGACCCCATTCACTCCTGCTGTAAGAGTTGTCATAGAACTTGAAGAAATCGTTAAGCGATTCGAGGAAAGGGGAATTGAAAATGTAATTAACGATACAAATGAAATTGCCCTTTACTTTAGAAAAAGAATTAGAGAAATCGGATTGGATTATCCTTCATATCCTTTATCAAATGCCGTTACTCCAGTCATATTCCCAGATAAAAATGCAGATGTGGTTTACAGAGAATTGATTGATAAATATGGATTTACCGTAAATCCAAGTGGAGGAGACAATGCTAAATTAATGTTCCGTGTTTCTCATGTAGGAAATCAATCAATTGAAGATGCAAAAGAATTGATCTGTGCAATTGAAGATATAATAAAAAAATAATATACTCCTAAAAAACAATCGCAATAAAATAGAGACAAACAATCCAATCATTTAAAACAATGAAACAATCCTAACAACAAAACAGCAATAAAAAAAACAATAACTCATTATAAAAAACAATAAAAAACAATAAAAAACAATCCTGACAACAAAACAGATATAAAAATATTTCATTATAAAAAATTAAGTTTTAAGTTTATAGAAGGTGAATTTTTGAGTAGAATGAACCATTTACAGGCAAATCTTTATCAACTGCTAAAGGAGATTGATGAAATCTGCAACAAGTATGACATTAAATATTTCCTGGCAGGGGGAACTGCATTAGGCACTGTTAGAAATCATTGTTTCTTGCCATGGGATGATGACATCGACCTATACATTACAAGGGATAATTGGAATAAATTGAGACATGTCCTGGAGAGTGAAGAGAATGTTGTACCAGAAGGTCGTTCATTTGCATACAATGAAAATACAAAGTACTATTGCAACCCAATTCCAAGATATGTTGATCATACAACAACTGCCATTTACAAATCACAGGCTTTGGCTGGGAAAGCATGCGGACAGCATATTGAACTTCTAATTATGGATCCAATGCCAAATGATGAAAAGGAAAGGGAGGAATATATCGACCTGTTGCGTGTATATGCTGAATTGCTGTCTCCATATTTTGTAGTTTGCAAAAGTTTATCCTTTGAAGAATGGGAAAAGCACTATAAACTATACGAGGAATATTGTCGCAGAGTTGACAAGGAAGGAGAAGAAAAGGTACTTAAGGAATTGGAGGAAAAATTGCAGCGCTTTCCAACTGATGAATGCAAAACATACTGCATGCGCTGGGGAATCAATACATTGATGTATGAAAAGGAATATTACGGAAAGGGCCGACTTGAAAAATTTGAAGATGATGAATTCCCTGTTGCAGAAAATGCGGAACGCATTTTCAGAGTTGCCTATGGTGACAGCTGGATGTATGTTCCGGATTATGAAGACCAGGTAGTTCACAATGCAATGCAGGACATTGATATTCCATTCCATATATACACAGATGAATACATTGGAAGAATAAAGCGTGACTCAGTATTTAAAAAATATAAAAAGAACAAACGCAGCAATGCCAGTGTATACTATAAGCGTAAAAAAGTTCAAATGCTCGTTGCAAAGGAAAAGGCCTTTGTTGAAGGAAGGCATGTTACAAAATATTTGGAAGAGAATGAAGATCATTTACGTTCCTTGCTGGAAAGCAAAAACTATGGAGAATTGTCTCAAGAATTGTCTGAATATAATAGATTGCAGCTTCACCCACATATGAGAAAATATAATATTATCATTCCAATATCCGACAGGAATCTTGCAACAATCATGCTAAGCTTCATTGAACAGGGAAAATACTACAATGCAAATAAATATCTAAACCTTCGCAAAACTAAAGAAGAGCCAATGAGCGAAGAATTGATTGAAATAGAAAAGATAATGAATGTCTGCAAGGAATTGTCCATTGCCCGCTACGATTTGAAGGATGAAGGATTGGTACAGTCAATAATCGATGAACATGAAAGCCAATACCCTGACTTGCTAGATATCTATCGTTCAAAATTATGGATAATGGAAAACAATGCTAAAACTATGGAAGATTATGAGAAAATAGATGCGCTTTGCGATGAAGTATTGAAAACCTATCCATTTGATGGAGAAACAATGGCTACACAGGCAAAGGCAAAATTGGAATGCGGACATAAGGATGAAGCTATGAAGCTTTATGAAAAATCCGTGGAAAATACAAGAAACGGTTTGGTATGGCAAAAAGTCAAGGACGAATCAGGCATTAGCCGCATTGACATTGAACGTGATGTAATCGAGAGCTTGGCAGAGGAGGAGTAGAATGGCGTGCACTTTTGAGGGGAAGATGAGAACTAAGCAGGATGTGCAATTGGAATTGCTTCAGGAAATTGATAATATCTGCTCAAAAAATGGATTAAAGTATTTTTTAATAGGGAAAAACTCCTTGAATGCTTATCTGAATCATACCATTAAGAATGGTCCAATAATGGTTGCAGTAGCAATGACACATGGAGACATTGATCGCTTCTGCGAAATTGTTGAAAAGGAATTTGCTCCAGACCGCTATGTTGAAGGGATTTTCAACAATCCTGACTTTAACCCATTCTATGTTGTATATGGAAATAGAAATACAACAGATTTTCATATGATCAATGTCAATAAAAATATTCACCATGGCATTCGTATCCGCATATACCCTATACTCATAGCTTCAACACTTGACGGTGAAAAGATAGTCGGATGGAACAGATTATTGTCCAAAGAGCGAAAATTCAGAAAATTTATCAATAGAAGAATTGACAATGAAAAATTCTGGTATATCAAGACCGGTATTTCTGCAATGAGAGGGGCTTATAAATTAATCGGCGGTTCAAATCGCTATTACAAGCAGGTAAAAAGCAATACATTTATTGATAAATGGAAAGACATTCAAAATTATGGCACTGTTCGTATCAGTAAAAAGGAGATTCCTGCCGAACTATTGAAAAAGACCATGAAATATGAAGTGGACGGCATTGAATTACGCTTGCCAAAAAACCCTGATTTATATTTTGCTGAAGCCTATGGTGAAGACTTCAGAGAAAAAATAATCAAGCCTAAAGCCCAAAGAGTCCGTGTAATAGTTGATACTGAAGTTGGCTATGAACAGATAATGGAAGAAACAAAGGACATCCTTTCTGAAGCGCGGAAAACTCATGAAGAAATTCAATGGGAAAGAAGGAAATTCAAAAAGGAAAAGCGAACTGTTGCAAATGTTTGGAAACTAGTTCAAATGACAAAGAAGCAAATTGAATATCGAGGATATTTCAAAGACAACATTGACCGATTGATGGCAATGGACTTGGAAGATGAGGAACAGTTCGAAGAAGTATATCAGGAATTAAGGCCTGTCATCAAAACATTGAGAAAATATTCAAAGTTAGGGATGACATTTTCAATCGATCCAAAAACAGATGCATTCATTGAAGAATTCCTGGAAATCAGCAATAGGCCAGGATTACTTAAGAACATGAAAAAACTGCAAAAGAAAGATATATTCATAGAATAATTTTAAAAAGGAAAATCGTGATAAAATGGAAAATCCTAAAATCTCAGTGATTGTGCCTATTTACAATGTAGAGGAATACCTTGAAGAATCATTGAACTCTCTGCTGAACCAGACATTCATAGGAAACATGGAAATATTTATGATTGATGATGGCAGCAGCGATAATTCAAGATACATTATAGAAAGATATGCATTGGATTATGAAAACTTCCATGCAATCCATAATGAGAATCAGGGGATTCCAACAACAAGAAACTGCGGTTTGGATCTGGCTAAAGGAGAGTATATCCAATTCTTCGATTCGGATGACTATATAGTTCCTGACGGATGTGAAAGGTTATATGAACTTGCAAAAAGGAATGATTCAGATATCGTTACTTCATTCAGTGCAAGGCTTAGACGATATAACATCACTGACAGCCTATACTTTAAAAAAAGCTTTAAAAATATTGACAGGGATTTGGATAGGGTTGAGATAGAAGAATACCCTGAGCTTTTATGGGATATAGTGGTATGGAATAAGCTTTATAAAAGGGAATTCATTGAAAAAAACAACTTGAGATTTTATGGAAAAAGGGAAGGATATGAAGATGGTCCTTTTGCATTGAGGGCATACACCCTTACAGATAAGATATCCGTTTCCAAGGACACTTTCTATTATTGGAGAATCAGAGAAAACACTAACCTGTCCATTACTCAACTGCGCTTTAAGGTTAAGAACTTTAAGGATAGGCTAAAGAATCTGCATCTGGCAAAAGAGATACTGAACCAATCCGATTTTAGTGAAAAGACAAAAAAGGAATTGTATTTCAAATGGCTATATCATGATTTAAATGCATTCTATAGAAATTTCCATCAATACGATGAAAACTATTACCCCGAACTTATAGAAAAGACCAACGAACTAATTGACATAATCCCAGAGGATGTAAAGGATAGATTGAATTCATTCCAAAGAGTCATTTATAAAATGGTTGAAGAAGAGGATATCGAAGGATTAGTCCATTTTTCACCATACTATAATGAATTAATGAACAATCCACATATACCAGAAGATCTGGATGAAAAATACTTCAAATATATTGATTTCATAAAGGATGCAAGAGAAGAGGAGCTTATTGTTAACAAGGAAGAAATTACCTATGACGAGGAAAATCTTTTCATAGAATTCAGTGAAAGAATCAAATACATGGGAGATTACCCTCATCAAAACAAAGCAAAATTCATAGATAATGAAAACAATGAATATTCCTTGGATTTAAATGAAAACAATCAAATCATACTTCCAATTGCTCTTGTCAAGGATAAGAATCATGGAAAAATCAAAGTTAAATACATCTGTGATGAATTTGAAAAGGAAGGCTATTTAAGAAATCCGAAAAGGGAAATTCTGGAATTTGATGATTTTGACATTCAAATAGGCATTGGAAAGAACAAGGTATTTGTTATTGATTCAAGAGAAACAGGTGATGTCTTAATTAAAATAAAATACATTGCATTTAAGGATAATTCCTTTGAATTTAATGGAGCATCCAATGAAATAATAGATAACGTTTATATAGAAAACCTGTTAAGCTTTGATAGAGTCAAATATCCTGTAAAAATTGAAGACTTCAAATTTTACATTGGAGAATATGATATAAGCTTTATCATCCCATATGAAGACATTTTCAATCAAGCCGTTAAAAAATGGGAATTGCTGACTTCAAAGAAATTCAAATCTTTCCAGCTGGAAAAGAAATTCGAATTCTATAATGGCCATAGAAAAATATTGTTTAAAAATGCCAGAAATAAAATACTGATTGAAGACGATGTTTTTATACCTGAAGATAAGCTAGCAGAATACTATGATGAAATCATTGAATTAAAAGACAAAAATAAAAAACTAAAGAATGAAAATAAAAAACTAAAGAATGAAAATAAAAAATTAAACAAGGAAAATAAAACTCTTATTAAGCAAAAAAAGGAACTTAAGCTAAGCAAAAAGGAAATTGAAAAGGAAAATAAAAAATTAAAAAGAAGAATAGAGAAATATAAATCAAGAGTGGCTGTAAAGACAGCTGATAAAATTAAAAAAATGATTTAATAATCAAAAAAATATGATTATCACGATTAAAAATAAAAAGAATAAATAAAAAAAGCCTAATTAAAAAATAAAAAAAATAAGATTAACACAATTAAAATAAAATAAAAAAAATAATCTAAAAAATAAAAAAAATTATCAATTGTCTTAATTAAAGAATGAAAATAAATTTAATTTGCAGGATGGTAAAATGATTGGAGTAATATTGGCTGCAGGAATGGGTACAAGGCTGATGCCCCTTACCAAAGACATTCCTAAGGCTTTATTAAAAATTAATGATGTGACTTTGCTTGAGAGAATGATTAAAAACTGCATTAATGCAGATATAAGCAAATTTATAGTGGTCGTAGGATACAATAAAGAAAAAGTAATTGATTTATGTCCTGAAATAGCTGAAAAATATGATATAGAAATAAAGACCCTTGTAAATGAAAAATATGACGTTACAAACACTTCTGTATCAACTTATCTTGCAAGCAAATTCATTGAAG
Organism: Methanobrevibacter sp.; assembly: GCF_017410345.1. Taxonomy (NCBI): domain Archaea; kingdom Methanobacteriati; phylum Methanobacteriota; class Methanobacteria; order Methanobacteriales; family Methanobacteriaceae; genus Methanobrevibacter; species Methanobrevibacter sp. The sequence goes on along the minus strand of NZ_JAFQQZ010000023.1, from coordinate 11,493 downwards.
AAAATGATTTGGATGATTTTGTTTTAGTGAATGGAGACAATGTAGTGGATCCTAAAATAATTTCAAACTTGGTTGCTTCCAACAATACAGGAATGATAATTGATAACTTTAAGGAACTTAACGAAGAATCATTTAAACTTATAATTGATGATGAATCATTTAATGATGAAAAAACAATAGCTAACGGTAAAATCCATTCAATTGGAAAAGGATTGGACATTCCATCATCCACTGGTGAATTCATAGGCGTGTCCAAGGTAAAAAGAGATGACGTTGCAGAATTCAATAGAATTCTGGAAGGATTAATTGAGGAAGATCCTCAAAATTACTACGATTTTGCTTATAAGGAATTGAGCATTATAACTACTATTGATTTCGTAATGACAAATGGATTGGAATGGACTGAAATAGATGACCATACCGATTGGGAAAATGCTCACATACTTGTTGAAAAATTAGAGGGAAATAAAAATTAAAAAAACGCTAGAAAAAAGGGGATAAAATGGCTAAATCAATCATAGACACTATAAAAATCATTATACTGCTTACTGCAAAGTACACTGCAAGAACTTTATACTACATTGGAACTTATGTGCTTAGTCCTAAAGATAATGTTATCCTCTTTGAGTCAAGCAATGGCCGTAATTATACTGGAAATCCAAGATACGTTTATGAGGAAATAATGAATCAGGGATTGGATGAAGAATTCAAATGCGTGTGGGTTTTCATGAAGCCAAAGGAACACACAATACCAGGCAATGCGATTAAAGTAAAAAGGTCCTATTTCAAATTTTTATACTATGCCCTTGTAAGCGGAGCTTGGATATTCGATTCCAGACATCTCTATTATCTTAAGAAAAACAAAAAAACAAAATACATTCAAACCTGGCATGGCACACCACTTAAAAAATTAGGTTTGGATATGGATTACCTCAATATGAGTGGAGACCAGGACATTGAAAAATATCATGAGGACTTTACAAAAAACAGTGCAGCTTGGCAATATCTGATATCTCAAAATAGTTATTCAAGCGAAATATTCAGAAGGGCTTTTGCCTTCAATGGAGAAATGCTTGAAATCGGATACCCCCGCAATGACATTTTGGTAAATAACAACAATGATGAATACATTGATAAGCTAAAAGCCAAATTCAATATTCCAAAGGATAAAAAGGTAATTCTTTATGCTCCAACCTGGAGGGATAATGAATACTATCAAAAAGGGGAATATAAATTTGCAACCGAAATGGACTTTGACCAAATGCATAAGGAATTAGGTGATGATTATGTTTTAATCGTTAAATTCCATTATTTGGTTAAGGAAAACATTGACTGGAGCAAATACGGCGGTTTTGTAATTGAATGTGATGCACAATGGGATATCCAGGAATTGTACCTTGTTTCAGACATCATGATTACAGATTACTCATCAGTAATGTTTGATTATGCAATCCTTAGAAGGCCAATGCTGTTCTTTACATATGACTTGAAGTTCTACAAAGACAGCTTAAGGGATTTCTATTTTGATATGCTAGAAGAGGTTCCAGGACCTTTGATTGAAAATACAGCCGACCTTGTCAATGAAATCAAAAATTTGAACATTGAAGAATATGAAGCGGAATATGGTGAAAAATACGACAGGTTCCAAAACAAATATAACGAATTCGACAAGGGAACCGCTTCAAAATATATCATTGATCTAATCAGAACTTGAAATGGTGGATGCACTGACAACCGGTCTTAAAGACTTTCCCTAACCGGAGAAGCCGTTAGTACAAAAATCAATGATACACCAGCCCAAAAAGAGTTTTAATCTATTGGCCAGGAACAAAACCAACAATTAAAAAAAGAACTAAAATTGATGGCAAAGGTTTGAGCCCTCTCTTATTCAAAAATAATATTGATCTTATGGCCGCAATTTATGCAATGTCCATCCTTTATTCTGTTTTTATTGGTGTTGCAATATCTTTCCCTTCCAATCAAAAGCTCTCCGCAATTGGGGCAATAGGTATTGTTATCGCTTGGCATGTTTCCCAAATAGACATATTCCATTCCCATGTCAATAGCTATTTCCTTTGCTCTCAATAGATACTCAATGTTTGTCGGGCTTTTATCATTCATTTTATGCATTGGGAAAAACCTTGAAAAGTGAATCGGCACTTCTGGACCTAATTCTTCCATTGCAAAATTGCAAATTGATTTAATATGATCTTCATCTGTATTCAAGTCATTTATTAGAAGAGTGGTTATTTCCAAATGAGTATCGTACTTTTTCTTCCCGTCATAAATGGCTTTCAAATTGTCAAGCACAATATCCAATTTTCCACCGCAAATTTCTTTGTATAGCCTATCATCGAAAAACTTTAAATCTATATTGAATGCATCAATGAATTTCAATGTCTCAGCCAATGACTCCTCACTCATATACCCATTCGAAACATAAACATTTTTAAGATTTTTCTCATGTGCAATCAAGGAAGTTTCACGGGCAAAGTCAAAGTATAGTGTAGGTTCATTATAGGTCCAAGAAATCGATAGGCAATTGTCATTAATGGCATTTTTAACGATGGTTTCTGGCAGTATTTTAGTTGAGTTGAATTCATTGAAAGAATTCATTGATAACATATAGTTCTGACAGTTCAAACATGATAAATTACACCCAAAACCACCTATTGAGTAAGTGGATGAACCAGGCAAAAAGTGATACAGAGGCTTTTTTTCTATTGGGTCTATGTGATATGAGGCCATTTTTGGGTAATTTAATGAATATAACTTTCCATCAATGTTTTTTTGAGTATTGCAGAATCCATAATCATTATTTGCTATTTTGCAAGATTTTCCACATAGATTACATTGAACTAATTTTCTGTTTTGCAAATCCGGACTAAGAACATTGATATTATCTTCATATAATTTAGTATAAAACATTGATTCATGCAACATAAAAACACCTGAAAAAATGGCCTTAATATTGTTTAATGAAAAATAGATTATGTTGTTTATTTAAGATGTTCGTAACCTCTTGAGCTTATTTTTTGAATATCACCATTTGAGAGTACTATTTCAACTGTATTGCCCTCTGTAATCTCTCCAATTATATAATAATTCATATCGCTTGACAATTCCTCTTCCAATTCCTTGTTAATTGTGAATAAAAGTTCAAAGTCTTCTCCAACATGCAGGAATAAATCTAAATAATCTATGCCTAAAATATTGGCTATTTCCTTGAATTCATCTTCTACTGGAAGCTTGTCTTCATAGATTCTTATTCCTTTTGTATACTGACCTTCTTTATTTAATTGATGATACTTTTTATCAGAACTAATTATCTCATATAATTCACTTGCCAATCCATCTGTAATGTCGGTAGCTGTGATTCTATTATTGTTAGTGTTGTAATCTCTTAGAATATGGCCTTCTTCATATTTTGCCTCTGGCTTCAATGCCTTTAGAATAGCTAAATCAATGATTGTTGAATCAATTGATTTGATCTTATCAATGATTTCTTTGCTCTTAGGGTTTTCTTCCATAATTTTTAAGAGTTCAAATCCAAGTGCAGCATATGCCAATTCCCCGCTTATGCAAAGCAAATCTCCTGTTTCAAAGCCATATTTCATCAATGCCCTTTCCTTATCTACCTTACCAATGGCTGTTCCAGAGATTATGATTTCATTTGCCTCATTGGTATCGCCACCGATTAATGGGATATTGTAATTGTCACAAGCCTGTATAACTCCACAGATTAATTCGTCAAAGTCATCTAGCAATGTGTCCTTTGGAATAGCTAGATTCAATAAAAATCCGATATTGTCTGCACCCATGCTTGCAAGATCGCTTACATTGACTACAACTGACTTGTATCCCATTTGAAAATGAGTCATGGCCTTTGGGAAGTGGCTGGATTGAATCAGCATGTCAGATGATGAGACCAAATAGCTATTGCTATCTATGTTGACATTTGTAAGTGCAGAATCGTCTCCTATTGATGTCTTGATGTCAAAATCATTAAAATCAGAAGGCTTATAGATAGAGCATGATTTTGATTTCTGAATGATTCTTTCTATCAATTGCTTTTCACCGAGTTGGGAGACTTTCATTTGGCTTGATTTCATATGAAAATATTTGATTTTTTTAGTATAAAAAATTTTTATTTATTGAATTAAAAAAGGAAAAAGAGTAAAAAAAATTAAAAAAACATTAGTTGATTTCATTGGAAAGAGTTTTGGTCAAGGTTCTTGGCCGAAGGTCAAAAAGCTTGTATAAGGCTTTTAAACTGTTTTTTCATGCAAATGCACAAATCGTCCCCTTCAAACTGGCCGAAACTGTCTATTACTTCATAGTCCAGCTTCTTATATAGGTTAATGGCTGCGGTATTTTCTCTTCCTGTTTCAATGACTGAGTACTTGAAATTCTCTTCCATTGCTAATTTTTCAAGCTGTTTAACAAGCTTGTATGCTATTCCTTTTCTTCTGTATCTCTTTTTAACATAAACCCTTTTGATTTCAATAGTGTCTTTATCAAATAGCCTAAAGCTTGCACAAGCTATTGGTCTTCCCCAATTTAAAGCAAGGATTACAATATGAGGGTCCTTTAAATCGTTATATTCCTGATATTTCAATACTTCATCACCATGAAGCTGGAAATATTCATTGTCCAATTCCTTTGTAAGCTCAATGAATCTTTCATCCTTTTCATTTGTAATAATGGATTCCATATCTTCACCTCATATTACTTTAACTCGGTAGTGTTTCCTACCTTAGCAAGTTCCTTCTGCCAAACTCCAGGGTTTTCCTCTGCGAACTTTTCAAATAGCTCTTTGCATTTTGAATCATTAAGCACTATAATTTCAACACCATTGTCTTTCAAGAAGTCCTCGGCTCCCATAAGGGTAGTGTTTTCCCCTATAACAACTTTTGGAATGTTGTAAAGAATCACTGCTCCTGAGCACATAGGGCAAGGAGACAATGTAGTGTAAAGAGTGCATTTCCTATAATCTTCATAATTGAGGCCCTTTGCATTTTCAATAGCATCCATCTCCCCATGGAGAATTACTGAATCATTTTGAATAAGCCTATTATGGCCTCTGGATATTATTTCATCATCCTTTACCAATACTGCACCTATTGGTATTCCCCCTTCAGATAATGATATTTCGGCCTCTTTAATTGCTTCATCCATAAACTTTTGATGCATAAAATACCTCTAAATTCAATTCTTAATATTATATTTTAAAATGATAAGATAATAATTTTACTAAAATTTAAAAAAATAAGGAAAAATAGCTAAAAAATAAAAATATATTGGTTAATATACGAACAAATTAAAAACTGATAAAAAAAATTAAAGAAATTAGAATAATATTATTCTAATGCATCTTTAACCATTATTTCCAATATTTCAATCAAAACATCATCATCACAGATTGGATCAGGATACAATATTTCCCCTTCAAAATCCATCTTTACATCGCCATGGTCATGATGATGGTGATGATGTCCGTGACTATGGCTATGGCTGTGTTCGTAATCATGGTCATGATCGTGTGTGTGTTCATGGTCATGAGTATGCTCATGGTCGTGGCTATGGGAATGACTATGTCCGTGGTCGTGATGGTGATGGTGATGACCGGTACCATCATCTTCAATAAGGCCTAAAATAGTTGGAATGTCTCTTGTAGTGTGTGCTCCAGGTGCAATGAATATAGGAACAACAACCAATCTGTCCACTTCGTTTTCACTTACAAGCTTGTTTATTGAAGTAGGGATGTTAGGCTCTACAAGTTCCATGAACCCAAAGTCGCATGGATAATCACATTGAGCTTCAAACTGGCCAAAAAGGTCTGTAATGAATTCCTTACTGTAATTCAATCTGCTTCCATGTACCACCAATAAGACTCCTGTTTTTGCATCATCGCCAAGCTCGGAATCTTCAAGAGCTGCAGATACCTTATTATTTATGATTTCCAAAAGCCTTGGATTAGGGCCTATTGGGTCGATTAATTTGAGTTCTCCATCAAAATCAACATCTTCAAGGCCTACCAAATAATGGCCTTCCGGATAATTGCCGTCAGGCTGTCTTGGATCCACCTCTTTAGGTTCAAGGCCAAGAATGATTGGGATGTCTATGTTTGTATGAATTCCAGCAGCTAAAAATACTGGAGTAGCTATAATTCGCTTTAAATTAGGATTGCGCTCTTTTAAAATTTCAATTGCCTGTGGCAAGTTTGGTTTAGCCACTTTCATATAGCCTACTTCAGCATCAAATCCTGTTTTTGCCTTAAATTTAGCACATATATCTTTAAACACTTCTTCTGCATAGGGAAGAGTACTCCCATGGCTTAATAACAATACAGCAGTATCTTCATAACTCATAATATCACATATAATTTAATAATCAATAATCTTAAAATCAATAATCATAAAAACTAAAAAGTAATAACTTTTAATAAAAATATTAAAAAAAGTATTACTCAGGGTTTATAAAAAATAAAATAGCTAAAAAGCTATTTTAAAAATAAATTTATTTTACAATTTTAAACTTGAATCCATATGAAATAACACCATCAGGGCCATCTTCACGGATTTTTCTAAAGACCATTTCTACGGGGTCTCCGATTTGAATATCATCAACGTCAGCGTCAACGATTTGAGCGGTAACCTTTGCACCTTCTTCAAGTTCGATGATAGCTACAGCGTAAGGAGCTATTTTCTTGAAGTCAGAAGTTGGTGTTCTGATTACGGAATAGGTAAATATCTTTCCTTTTCCTGAAAATTGAATATCCTCAATGTTTCCTTTTCTTCTGCAGTCGGGACAGATTACCCTTTGTGGGAAAAACACTTGACCGCAAGTGGTACATTTGGATCCAACAAGGTTATATCTTTGTTGGATATGACGCCAGGTTCTTACAGTATCAGACATTAAATTCCTCCTAAATAATAAGCATAATAAAAATGATTAAAAAATTAAATAATTTTTTGATTTTTTACTTTAGTTTTTATTTATTTATAAATTTTTTAGTTAATAAATATTTCATTTTATTTATAACATTATTTTATTTATAATTCATCTATAATAAGTTTTAAGTTTATAGGGCCATTCTTTACCGAATGAAGTTTTAAAATTTTATCAGATTATAATCATTATATAAAATTATAATCAAAAAGTAATTTACACTCTTTTTATCATATTATAATGATTTTAAAATATTAAAATTAAAATTGAGTAAGATTTAAATATTATTTTTAATAATAAGGCTATTAATGAAGTTTAAAGTTAAAAAAAAGAAAGATTATGAGAATAAAAATTTATTTAATGATGAGAAGGGAAACTTTTCAATCATGATAAGCGGCTTGCTTTTAATCGGTTTCTTGATCTTATCAATTGTCGTCCTGAACATTGCAATTGATCATGGAAATGAAAACAGGGAAATCACTTCATCTGAAAATTTTCAATACATTATGAATGATTATGTGAGAAATCTTCCCCTTGTTGAGCGTGAAGCTTTGGAGGAACTTAGTGAAGAAGTCATAAGGAACGAAAGGTCGTGTTTGGATTCAAAGGGTGACTTGAAGGAAATCGTTGATGAGAAGCTGTCTATAAAAAATCAGGAGTATTATGATAATTTTAATGTTCAAATCAATTCATCCCTAATAGCTATTGAAAATACATCAAATCCATTCTCTTACAAATTCAAAACATATATTTCAAGTACAAAGGGGGACTATTCGTTTGAAAATGTCATTTCATCTGATGTGGATTGCATCGGTCTAAAGGATCCTGTTCCTCTTCTTTATTGTAAAGACTATTATGGAATCAGTCATGATGAGAGATCTTATCACTATGGAGATTCCCTATCTGAATTTTTAAGAGGCAATGGTGTTGAAAACCATTCCTTCTATATCAATGCGAGCTCCCCGTTCATCATAAGAAAATGTCCTTATGACCCTTACAGACACCATGGAGATGATGGAGGCAAGGTGATGAAAAACTGCAGGGACAATGGATACTATCATGAAAGCAGAGATGGAGCTTGCTATCTATGCAGGCTCGAAGGTAGAAGCGGATGTGAGCACTATGGCTTTGAAACCTTCATAAATCCTCAAAGGACAAACGAAACTGGGCTTGTGTCAGCTTGCGGAAGCGACCATGTAATATTCAGTGATGATATCTATCCTGGAGTTGAGGTCATCTACAATAATGAGAGTGCTGGTGGTGGATGCGTTTATGAAATATTATATCTTGATCCACATGGCCATAAGGTCAAGTATGGAATGAGTGACTATTAATTTTGGTGTTGAAATGATTGATGAATTGAATGATTTAATCAGGGATAAATGCGGCCTCCTATACTCAACCGAGCTTCTGCTTTCAATCCTGTTGCTTGTTTTCATAATAGGTATTATAGCTAATCTGAGCGATGATTTGAATGAAAGAATCCTTGATGAGGAGGAGTTTTCCTCACTTGAAAAGATTGCTGTCGAAACAACTGATTATCTCTTGAGCAATCCTGGAAATCCGGAGAACTGGGAAGATGATGAGGGATTGAATAGTGGCATTGTATCGCAAAATATCATTCCTGGACTTGCCAAAAAGAACAAGAAGATAGATAATGGTGAGTTTTACGATGAAAGTGCAAGTGATGAAATGATAATGTCAAATGCAATTTCATACCATAAGCTGATGAAGGTGAAAAACAATTATGATTCATTGGTCGATGTAAATCTCTTGAATGGTAGCTATAGGAGTTCAATGTCAATTTACCCTTTAAACAGCAAAATAAGGCCTATTCTAATGGGAAATGATCTTGAAGATAGTGATGATAATGTCAATGATAATAACATAGTGACTGTAGAGAGAAAAGTTAAATGTGATTTCTATTCCAATTTTGTGGTCTATGATTTCAATGATCTTGAGCTGTCAGGTGAGGATTATGATAGGGAAAATCTTTGCAATCATGATACCAATCCAAATCTGGAAAACCATAGTAATGATGTACAATCCATTTGGCTGTGCAAGAATTTCAGAGTCTATAGGAACTCGTTGGAGGATTATGATTACTGTTTGATAAGTGATGAATCGATAAAAAACAGCGGCACTAATTGGATATTGGAAAGCTTGAACAGGACAAATGAGGATGAAAAGCTATTGAACCAGGAGGTGATTGGTTTGAATTCCTTCTTTTTAGAAGATATGGAAAATTCCTCAGATGAAATATACTCCATACATTTCAATCTAGAAAAAAATAGAATAAATGACTTTAGAACTGTTCTGGTGGCCATTCCAAAGAATATGACAGATGATCTAATGTCAAATGATGAGTTGAATTATGATTACTTCAAGGTTCAGGATGTAAGATTCATATTAAAAATAGGATATAAATAAATAAAAAATAAAATAAGAAAAAAAAATGAAAAAAGAAAAGAAAGAGAATCAGAGTACGCTGTACAAATTCTCTTCAAGCAAGTCTGTATCAATTTGAAGATTGATGATATTGGTTCTTCCCTTAGCTCTTCCCTTTGATACAGTGTTTGTGGAAATGATACCTAACATCTCCAACTCATTTACAAAGTCAAAGATTCTTCTATAGGTTACTGCATCTCCCTTTGAAATTTCCTTATAGGATTCGAAGAGTTTGCCTGAAGTGATCTCCTCTCCGTCTTGGGTCAACTTTAGAATGGCTGCAAGTACCCTTTGCTGTTGTGTAGGGAGAGTGACAATGACATCCTTTACCTTATTGTACTCAATGACATCCTTAGCTTCACGGACATATTCCCCTAAAACCTTTTCGGAACCTTTGTCAATAGCGATGTCTCCTGCACTTTCCAATAGGTCAAGGGCATATCTTGCATCCCCTTCCTCTTTTGCAGCCATAGCTGAGCACAATGGAATTACGCTATCTTCAAGGGTGTCTTCGAAAAATGCAAGATTGGATCTTTCCTGTAAGATATCAGCCAACTGTTCCGCATCGTAAGGTGGGAAAACAATCTCCTTATCCATTAAGCTGCTTGAAACCCTTGGCTTGATGAATTGCTTGAAATTGAGGTAATTACTGATTGAGAGGATGGCAATATTGTCGGTTCTTGTAAGAGTATACAGCAATCCGTCTCCATCCTTTTCAAGGAGAATGTCAATCTCGTCCAAAATGACAATCAAAATGAGGTTTCTGCCATAAACGTTTCTTTTCAGGATATCCCTAAAGGCATTTACAATCTCACCTTTGGTCCATCCACGGCTTGGCACGTCCCTTCCTAACTTCTGGCATAAGTAGGTGAGCACCTGATATTCCGTATTGAAGTCTGTGCATCGAACATATTCGACCTTAATGGAAACAGGCTTCTCCCTTGCCGCATCGATCAATTGCTCTTTAGCAAACTTTGCAGCTGCTGTCTTACCGGTTCCTGTCTTTCCATAGATTGTTATGTTTGATGGGGTGGTGCCTTTCAACGCCTCTACCCAATACCTGGCAATTGCTGTAATCTGTTCTTTCCTATGAGGTAAATTATCAGGTAAAAAACGATGATCCAAAGGTTTCTTATCCTTGAAAATCTTATCATCCATAGGTAAATATTCGTCAAGTCCCTCGAAAATATTGTCACTCATCTAATCATCTCATAAATAATGTGTTTTAAAAGATCCAGAATTGTTTGTGTTTATGTGTCTGAACCTTAATAACCCCTTTTTAATAAAATTAATCGTTAATGTCTAAACTACGAAAAAAATTTAGAAAAATAAAATTAAATAGTATTAAAAAAATAGAAATTTTCATTTTCAATAGTAAAATTTCAACTGTATTATTATTCTTTATCAGATTATATATTTAAAGTTTTTTATTATTTCAAAATTAAAGAACATTTCTAAAAAATTCAAACAATGAAAAAATTTATAAAATAAGATAAATTTCAAGTGTAAAATAAGAGATAATATTGATTGAAATTAATTTTTACAGTTGAAATAATGGTATATTTCAAAATAAAGTTAATTTTTCATTTCAATTATAATAAAATAACGAATCTGCTAAATTTTTTCAAAATAAAATAAATTTTATCATCAAATTGAAAAATTACAAAATAATTATAATCTAATAGGAATTTAGGAACAGAATTCCGATTTAAAAGTTAATTATTTATTAAAAATAGTTAAAAAAAGACAGAGAGTACCATTTCAAGTGAAAGGAAAATTTGTGAAAAAATAAAATTAAGGGATATGTTTCAAGTGTAAAATTTTTTGGTGAAAAAATCAAAAATTAATATTTGAGCTTTAAATCATGAAAGAAGAAGAATTATGGATTATTTTTTGATAAAACAAAGAGACAAATATTTCAAGTGAATACAATTGAAATAGACCCGTCGATTCTTTCAAGACCTTCAAATCGCTTTCATTTGAAATGCATCTCTCACTCTCTAAAAAATCATGGAATAATAGAAGATTGATATCATGAAAATAGAAAAAATTAATCAATAAATCATTAATAAAATAATGAAAAATTCATATAAT